>JALONX010000336.1 GCA_025454695.1 Chloroflexaceae bacterium | reverse complement strand
GCAAGAACCGAGAACCGTTGTGTAATGCGTAATGCGTAATTGCATTGCATTGCATTTATCCACCCGCATAGAAAATACGCAGTTGTAGGGACGCGGTCTGTGACCCGCCCTCGGCGCAACCCGATGCAATTGCGATGTTGTAGGACGTGGTCTGTGACCCGCCCGCGTTGCAATTCAATGGTCGCAATGGCGTCGGGGCGCGGTCTGTGACCCGCCCTCGGCGCAACGCACTGATGGGCATGGTTGGCCGTCGCATTTCGTTGTTTTCATTGGTTTTCATTGATGATCGGCATTGCATTTCGTTGTGGGCGGGTCGGAGACCGCGCCCCTACATCGGCGCGTTTGCATTGCCTTTCATTGCGAACCGACACGCTGGTCGGCCCCTACAATGATGATGGGCAACGCCGGTTCTCGGTTTCTGGTTTTCCCTCCGTGTTCTCTGTGCGCTCTGTGGCTTACTGCCACTCCTGCGGTTGCAAAAAGGCCAGCGTCTCCGCCTCGGGGCTGCCGGGGGCGGGCGTGTACTCAAATTCCCAGCGGGCCAGCGGCGGCAGCGACATCAAAATGGCCTCGATGTAGCCATCGGTTTGCAGCCCGAACAGCGTGCCCTTGTCGTAGACCAGATTAAACTCGGCGTAGCGCCCGCGCCGGTAGAGCTGCCACTGCCGTTCGCGCTCGCCGTAGGGCTGGCCCATGCGCCGTTCGGCCAGGGGCAGGTAGGCGGCGAGGATGGTTTCTAGCCCGTCGGCGGCAAAAGCCAGGCCCTGCTCAAAGCCTTCTGGCCCGGCGGGTTGCAGTGTGTCGAAGAAGATGCCGCCGATGCCGCGCATCTCCTTGCGGTGCTTCAGGTAGAAGTAGTTGTCACATGTCGTCTTCAGGGTCTGATAGTCGGCCAGGCTGTGGCGCTCGCAGTAGGCCTTGAGGGTGCGGTGAAAGTGCCGAGCATCCTCGGCGAAGGCATAGGCAGGCGTTAAATCCATGCCGCCGCCGAACCACCATTCTGGGCCTGCCTCGAAGTAGCGGAAGTTGGCGTGAAAGGCAGGCACATAGGGGTTGCGCGGGTGCAGCACCATCGAAAGGCCGGTGGCGAAGTAGGGCTGATCTTTTGTCGCCGGGCGGTCTTTCCAGATGCTCTGGGGCGTGTCAGCGCCATGCACCGCCGAGACATTGACGCCGCCGCGCTCAAAGACTAGCCCTTCGGTGAGCACGCGGGCGCTGCCGCCGCCGCCGCCGGGGCGCTGCCAGCTGCGCTCGGCAAAGCGGCCCGGCTCAATCCCAGTGTGCAAGTCAAGGCTGGCTCCAGCCTGCTCCAGTCCTTCCAGCGCTGCGCAAATTCGATTCTGGGCGGCACGCATCACCGCTTCGACGCGGGTGCGGGTGGTGTTCTGTGTTGCCACAGCGACCATTGTATGAGCCTTTCTATTGACTATTATTTTGGTCTGTGTTATGATTTACGAGATTTATTCAAAAGGTTTTTTGCATTTTGAATCTCTACATCCACTAAATGAATTCGGCGTCTGAACGCCTAAAACAGGCTGGTGGAGTTTAAGAATTAAAACTGATGTATGCGCTGGCCGTAGCCCTAAAGAGCGCGGCTGGGCAATGCGAAGCCCGCCTTCGCGGGCTATACCTGATTTAATTTTTAATTTTCATAAGCGTGTTGCTTCATTCGTGCGGGTTCAATTGTCAATTTTCGTAATCTGCAATCTACAATCTGCAATCAGTTCGGAAAGGAATACCGTGACCATGAAAATCATTCCTCTAACTGAAGCCAAAGCACGCCTGAGTCACTACGCCGAACTCTGCCAGACGGAGCCCGTGGTAGTCACCGTTAATGGTGTGCCCGCCTTCCAGCTTGTGCCGGTAGATGCGGAAGATGACCTGGTGAATCAGTTGCTCGATCATCACCCCACCTTCGCCGCTGACATGCAAATGCGCCTGATGGAGCGCCCGCTGCCCTGGCCCATGCCGCCAGAGGAGTAAGGTGTTGCATATGGCTACTGCTCCTGACGATGTGCTTGTTGTCCTTGCCCATCCACTTGGTGAGATCGAAGTTCGACTCACCGATTGGATTGCATATGGCCCAGGTGAACGTCCATTGCTCCAACCGCAGCGTGCGTTGCACCGACAAACCCGTCAGCCACTGCCACTGTCGGTAATTCCATGGCGTTACCGCAACACCTGGCTCGTCCGTTTGCTCGTTACACTCCGCATTATGCCCCGTCTCTGGCCTTGATGTTGAATAGCGGTCATCATTTAATCACTGTAGTCGGTGCGAACACAAGTTCGCCCGCAATGGGATTGCATTGGTTTTCATTGCGGGCGGGACGCCGCCCGCGCCCCTCCATCGGTAATTGCCATTGCATTGTCGGCGCGTTCATTGGTTCCACTGTAGGAACGCGATATATCCGTCCCTACGGTGTATTTCAATGTCAATAATCATTGCCTCGCATTGCGGGCCGACACATCGGTCGGCCCCTACGGCTACGGCGCTGCGGCTGCATCGTTCATCGCTCATCACACGTCATTGCGGGCCGATACATCGGTCGGCCCCTACGGCGCTGATTCCCCTGGCTGCCACAATGTAAACCCTGTTTTTGTGTACAGCCGTAAGGCTGACAAGTTGTTTGCCATCACCCGCAGCGCGACGGTTTGTTGCTTGTTCTGGTGTAGTATTTCTGCCACCTGCTGCAATAACCACGATGCAATACCGTTTCCCCGGAAGCCAGGTTCTACCACCAGTTCGATGATAAACGGGCCTGACGGCACATTGTTCCAGGGGGCCTGTCGCACCGTCATCAGGCTTCCTACCAGTCGCCCTGCAACAAAAAACTGCGGCGACGCCTCGGGCCACACAACGCCGTATTCACTGGCCAGGGTGACACGCCATTCTTCTACCGCTTCTTCATGTGAAAAAGCGTAGCTGGTAGTATAGCTGGCGCGGTAGAGGTCGATCCAGGCCTCCCCGTGAACCGGGTTGAGTGGCAACGTTTCACCCACGCACGCCAGCTGCGGCTGGTGCTTCAAGATGTCTTCAATCTGGGCGATGAGTGTCAGTTGCTGGCTGTCCACGCTTCATACTCCCTCAACGTTCGTTGCATCGCCTGCATGGCGGGCGGATCGGTGACCTACGGCACTGAATGCTCATAGTTCATCAGCTGGTTCTTGGTTCTTGGTTCTTGGTTCTTCGTGCTTCGTTCTTCCTGGTGTCTTGACGCCCCTTGCGCCCAGTGTTACCATAACCACTATTTATTGTTCATATGACAAACGCCACATGTATGGTTGACCTGTTGAGTCGCATGAACGACGCAGTACGTAGTTCGTAGTACGCAGTCACTTACAAAGTTATGCAGAGATTCATCACCCACCTGCCCCTGGTCGCCATTCTTCGCCGTGAATTTGCGGGCTACAACGCTGCCACCTTTCGAGCCGATTTGCTGGCCGGGCTGACGGTGGGGGCGGTGGCCTTGCCGCTGGCCCTGGCCTTTGGTGTGGCCAGCGGGGCCGACGCTGCCGCAGGTCTGGTCACCGCCATTTTGGCGGGCATTATCATCGGCGGGCTGGGCGGCGCGGCCTACCAGATCAGCGGGCCAACCGGCGCGATGTCGGCCATTCTCGGCGGCATCGCCCTGGAATATGGCCTCAGCGGCGTCTGGGTGGCCTGTGTGATGGCGGGCCTGGCGCTGCTGCTGCTGGGCCTGTTTCGCCTGGGGCGCTACATCTCGTTTATCCCCTCGCCCGTCATCGCCGGGTTCACCAGCGGCATCGCCCTGATTATCGCCATTGGCCAGCTCGATAACGTGCTTGGCGTTTCGACGCCTCGGGCCGAGAACAGCGTGATGAAGCTCCTTGGCTATTTCGCCACCCTGCCCAAGCCCAACTGGCAGACGCTGGCGCTAGCCGGGGTGGTGGTTGCGACCATGCTGCTACTGCCGCGCTTCAACAAAACCATTCCCGGCTCGCTGGTGGGCCTGGTGCTGGCCACGCTGCTGGCGAGCTTCACCGGCTGGCAGGTGCCGATTATCGGTGAGATTCCTCGCACCATCTTGCTGGATAACCATCTAACGCTAGATGCCATCCCCTGGGCCAGCCTGGGCGATCTGCTGGCTCCAGCGGTTTCGATTGCGGCCCTGGGCGCGATTGAAAGCCTGCTCTGTGGCTCCGTCGGCGCGAACATGACCGGCAAACCCATGGACAGCAATCAGGAGCTAGTTGCCCAGGGTATTGGTAATTTGATTATCCCCTTCTTTGGCGGCGTGCCCGCCACGGCGGCGATTGCCCGCACCAGCGTGGCGATTAAAAGCGGCGGCGTGACGCGGCTGGTGAGCATCATTCATGCGCTGGTGTTGTTGGCGAGCGCTCTGGTGCTGGCCCCGCTCATCGGTCAGATTCCCCTGGCGGCGCTGGGCGGTGTGCTGCTGGTCACGGCCTGGCGCATGAACGAGTGGGAAACGATTCACTTCTTCAGCCACGCTCGCCTCAAGCACGCGCTGGCGGGCTTTTTTGTGACGATGATCGCTACTGTAGCGCTGGATTTAACCCAGGCGGTGCTGATTGGCCTCACTATCTCGGCGTTAATCTACCTGCGCCAGTCGGCCCAGGCGACCGAGGTGGCCAGCGAGCCGGTGCGGGCCGAGAAGCTACGCAGCCAGGGCCACACCATCAGCGAAACATGCCCCAGCATGCACGTCTACTACCTCACCGGGCCGATCTTCTTTGGTAGCGTCCACACCCTGCTTGAGTCGTTTGAGACCGCCAGCGACTACCACACGCTCGTTATCAGCATGCGGGGCGTGCCGCTGGTGGATGCGATGGGGGTGCAGGCGCTGCAACAACTGATAGAAGAGCAGCACAAGCGCGATGGTCTGGTTTGTTTTGCCGGGGTGCAGCCAGCGGTGCGCGAGATGTTTGACCGCACCGGCATTACTGATTCAGTTGGTAAAGAACGAATTTACTGGGACGCGGCCCAGGCGATTGTACAACTGCATGAACAACGGGCCGAGTCGGGCTGTTCCCACTGCACCCGGCGCAATGGCGCCAACTGCGCCGTGTTGCGGGCCGCCCGCGAGCGCGCTGCGCTGAGATTAGAGACTGGCGATTAGCGATGTATCGAGCCAATCCCTAATCGCCAATCGCCAATCGTCAATCTCTAATCGCTAATCTCTTTTAGACTCTCCCGCGCTGCCGCCAGGGTCTCTTCCACCTCCGCCGGGCCGTGGGCCGCGCTCACAAAACCGGCCTCGAACTGGGATGGAGCCAGGTAGACGCCTCGCTCGATCATCGCCCAGAAGAAGCGGGCGTAGCGCTGCGGGTCGGCGTGCTGCTTGGCCTCGGCATAGCTGGTGATGCGAGCGCCGGGCGTTTTGAGGAAGTAGAAGCCGAACATGGTGCCGATGTTGCCCACCTGCAACGGCGTGCCAGTCTCCTCGGCCAGCGCCCGCATGCCATCGGTGAGTTGCTGCGTCGCCGTCGCTGCTCGCTCAAAGGGGGATCCGCGAAGGGCCGCGAAGGGCCGCGAAGGACTTGACATGTGTTCTTCTTGGCGTGTCTTCGCGTCACTTTGCGGATAAAATGCAGTTCTCAGCGTGGTGAGTCCGGCGGCCATGGCCAGCGGGTTGCCGGAAAGAGTGCCCGCCTGGTACATCGGCCCGGCGGGCGCGACAGTTTGCATGATGGCCCGTTTGCCAGCGTAGGCCCCCACCGGCAGCCCGCCGCCAATCACCTTACCCAGGCATGTGAGGTCGGGATCGACTCCGAAGTGGGCTTGTGCCCCGCCCGGTGCGACGCGGAAGCCGGTCATCACCTCGTCGAAGATCAGCAGTGCGCCGTGCTGGCTGGTGATCTCCCGCAGGAAGCTGAGAAAGCCGTTTTCAGGCGGTACAAAGCCACAGTTGCCCACCACCGGCTCGACAATGACGGCGGCAATGTCGCTGCTGTGGGCCTCGAAGAGCGCAGCCACGGCGTCGCGGTCGTTGAACTCGGCGGTGAGGGTGGCCGCCGTAGCGCTGGCGGGCACGCCGGGGCTGTCGGGCAGGCCCAGCGTCATCACGCCGCTACCGGCCTGCACCAGCAGCATGTCGGCGTGGCCGTGGTAGCAGCCCACAAACTTCACAATTTTTGTGCGCCCGGTGTAGGCGCGGGCCAGGCGCAGGGCGCTCATGGTGGCCTCGGTGCCGCTGCTCACAAAGCGCACTTGCTCGATGCCGGGCATGAGCGCAATCACCAGTTCAGCCAACTCGGTTTCGAGCTGAGTCGGCGCACCAAAGGTGCTGCCCCGTGTGGCCTGCTCGGCAATCGCCGCCACTACCGCCGGGTGGGCGTGGCCCAGCAGCAGCGGCCCCCACGACAGCACATAATCAATGTAGCGGTTGCCGTCGGCATCCCACATGTAGGCACCGGCCCCCCGCTCGATAAACAGCGGCGAACCGCCCACGCCCCGAAAGGCCCGCACCGGCGAATTCACGCCGCCAGGAATCACGCGCTGGGCCTCTGCAAACAGCTTGGTAGGCAGCTCGCCAGTCTTCTGTCCACCAGCGGCAGCAGCAGCAGCAGTGCTGCTGCCAGTGTGGGTGGCTGCTGCACTCCTGTGTCCCTGGGATTCCTGCTGCCGTGTAAGCGGCCTGCTGTGCTGCGCTGCTGCAGAAGGA
>JALONX010000335.1 GCA_025454695.1 Chloroflexaceae bacterium | reverse complement strand
ACGCCGCCCGTTCCTCGGCATTGAAATGCATAGACCTCACCCCTTGTAAGTCGATCAGTGAGCATCAATCAACAGTGATGGAATTATAGCACAGTGGTGCCGACCTCGTCCGTGACGTACCTTGGCCCGAGGAGACCGGCACCTGATGGCGTGCTGCGCCACGACACATGCGGTGCGCAAGGTGCCGGTCTCCTCCGTGGCGGTTGGTGGCTAGAGGAAACCAGCGCGAATAAAAATCGCCAATCGCCAATCGCCAATCGCCAATCGCCAATCGTCAATCGTCAATCGTCAATCGAGTAATCGTAACTCCCCGCCCTGTTCTCCGGTTTCTGTTTCGGAGCCATCTGCCTGGTGAAGGAACGCCTGATAAAAGCCTGAAATATCAACATTTATATACCTGGCTGATCCGGGTATGTCATCGTCCCGTCATGTTACTTTCTAGGCTACGCCCGTTTTGATGACTACAATAAGCCTGATTTTGTATTTTTATGCAAATTCCTGTTTTCTCCTGTTCATTCTTTTGCTTCAGCCCCCCAGGAGGCACGGTTATGTTGCGACAAACACTTCGTCTTTTTTTCCTGCTTGCGTTGAGTTGCGGAGTGCTGCTGCTGGCCACCAGCCAGCACAATGCCGCCAGTGCCGCCCCCAACACAGGCCGCCCTGAGCAGGTGGTGTTGCTGCCGGGCAGCCCCGACAGCCCCGGCCTGCAAAGCAATGATCTGTATCTTTCGCCCGTCACCGAGGCGGCCCAGCCCTTCACCCACTTGATGCTGCGCTGGGAGGCGAGCACCCCGGTGAGCAGCACGCTGGCGCTGGAGGTGCGAGCTAGCACCGATGGCAACAGCTGGAGCCGCTGGGGCGAGGTGCTGGAAGACCCTGACCTGTGGATGGATCGGGATGGTCAGGAGGCCTACTGGAGCCAGGTCATCTTCGCGGGGAACGACGCCCGCTTCTGGCAGGTGCGCGCCCGCATGCAGCCCGGCCCCGATGGTGCCTTCCCCAGCCTGCGCCAGGTTGATGTCAACACCGTTGATGCCCGTTTTTCGGCCACTGGCCCGGCGACCGAGGACAAGGACTCGGGCGGCATGGGGCTAGCTGCCGTGGGCAAGCCGCCCGTGGTGAGCCGCACCGGCTGGGGCTGCCCCGATGGCCAGGAAAGCCGGGTGCGCCCGGCCTACTACCCGGTGCGCCACATGGTGGTTCACCACACCGCCGACTCCAACTCGCTGATTGATGGGCAGAACTGGGGCGACCGCGTGCGGGCGATCTGGTCGTTTCACACCTTCACGCGGGGCTGGGGCGACGTTGGCTACAACTATCTGGTTGATCCTAATGGCACGATTTACGAAGGGCGGGCTGGGGGCGACGACGCGGTGGGTTTTCACGACGCCGCTAACTACGGCTCGATGGGCGTTTCGATGATTGGCACCTATGCGAATGTAGCCCCCACTGGTGCAGCTCAGGAAAGCCTCGTGAACCTGCTGGCCTGGAAGGCGAGCCAGAAGGGGATTGACCCGCTTGGCAGCTCCTACTATTACGGCTGCGATATTTCGAGCCTTTGCCCGGCACCCAATGCCGTAGCCATGAACATTTCCGGCCACCGCGATGTGACGCGGGGTACCACGTGCCCCGGCCAGGCCCTGCACAATATTTTGCCCGACATACGCAACCGAGTCTTGACCCGTATGGGTGGAACGCCACCACCGCCAGCGCCAAGCCTGGCCCGGCTCGACCTGGTAAATGTGCGCTACGACCGCACCACCCTGGCGGTGGGCGAGCTACTGAAAGTTACGTTCACCGTCAAAAATAACGACTCACGTCCGCTGCAAACTCAGGGGCCGCAGGCCGACCAGCGACCCAACGGCAGTTTCGACCAGGAAAATGGCTACACCTTCGATGAAGGTGAATGTTTCCTCGGCTCACCGCTCTGGGTCTACCCCACCTTCCCCAAAGAAGACCGGCGGCTGCGGGTGATGCTGGGCACGCAGAACTGGAGCGGTTCGTGCAATGGTGGCGTGGGCAACGCCACGGTGGGCAACTACCCCTGGCGCTGGGGGCTGAACGGCACGCTGCAACCAGGTGAACAGCGTGATGTTGTGGGCTATGTGCGCTTCCGCAACCCCGGCAGCGTGACGGTGCAGGCAGGAGCGATTGACGAGGGCTGGAACTACATCGAGTCGCGCCAGTTTGCACAAACCATCACAGTACTGCCGGAGCGCACCGCGCCGGTGCTGTCAGAATTTAACTATGACTTCCGCCCGGTGGCCCGTGTCTACCAGTTGGGCGACATGCCAGACAATTTCCTGGCCCGCACCCGTAACCCCATGTCTATTCCCCGTGGCACGCTGCTCGGCAGCTTCCCCTGGGATGGCAGCACGCTTGAGTGGCGCGAGGGTGGCCCATTTGGGAGTGCAAGCGACAATTTCCTGATTGAGCAGACGCGGGTGTTTAACGCGCCAGTCGCTGGCAACTACACGTTTACTACCACCACCGACGATGGTTCGTGGCTGTGGGTGAATGGGCAGGAAGTGGTCGCGAACCACGGCCTGCATGCGGCCCGCGTTGTCAGCGGCACGGTGTACCTGGAAGCCGGGACGCACGTCTTGTCGTTTAAATATTTCGAGCGTAACGGCTGGGCTACGGCGGGCTATGCCATGCAGCTACCCGGCAGCACCACGCCGGTTGCACCGCCGCCACCCCAGGGTGACAATCAGGCCCAGGCTCCGCAGCGGGGGCCAACCTTCTTTCTGGGGGCCGACGACCAGGGTGGCAGCGGCATCAGCGGCATTCGCTGCTTCTTTGGCGACAGCACCACACCCTGGCTTAGCAGCAACGACCAGCCATTTGTCGAAACGGCGCAACTGGCTGATGGCGACTATCGGCTGCGCTGCGAGGCGACCGACAACGAGAACAACACCTCACCGGCGCTGAGTTTGAACTTCAAGGTGGCCAACGGGCAGATCGTCACCACGCCGCCGCAGCGCACCTACCTGCCGCTAGTAGCGCGGTAGCAGCTCGTTTTGGCCCATCGTCCCCCGCATCAATCACCCAGATCACCCAACGTGATCGGCCTGGTGCGGGGGGCGCTGCTGGTGGGCAGCAGCAGCGAGAGCAGCCCTGCCGCCAGCACAAAGCCCACCGAAGCCCACAGACATGCGGTCAGCCCGTAGAGCAGGTAGAGCAGCCCCGACAGCACCGTGCCTACGAGTCGCCCGCCCGCGTTGGCCATGTAGTAGAAGCCCACATTCATCGCCACCTTGTCGCTGTCGGTGTAGGCCAGGATGAGGTAGGAATGCACGGCGGAGTTCAGGGCGAAGATGACCCCAAAGGCAATCAGCCCGGCGACGACGACGAGGTTGGGATCAAGGCCGAACTGGAGGGCCAGGGCAATGCCAGCCGGAAACGCCGCCAGCCCAAAGGCCAGCCATGTGGCGGTGCGTCCATCCGGTTCGCGGCTACCCTCCACCCGCCGTTTGATAAAGCCAGGGGCAGCCGCCTGCACAAAGCCATAGCCGATAATCCAGATCGCCAGAAAGCCGCCCACCTGCCAGAAGTTCCAGCCGATGCTGTAGAGAAACACCGGCAACCCCACCACAAACCAGACATCGCGGGAGCCAAACAGAAACAGCCGGGCGGCGGCCAGCATGTTCACCGCCCGATTCTTGGAGAACATCTGGCTGAATTTGGCCTTTTTGTTGGCCGTGCCCAGGTCGCCCCGCAGCAGCAGGGCCGCCCCCAGCAGCGCCAGTGCCACCAGGCCCGCCAGCACCAGCAGCGAACGCTGGAAGCCCAGCAGCGTGAGCAGCATGCCACCCAGGAAAAAGCCCACCCCCTTCAGCGCATTCTTCGAGCCGGTCAGAATCGCCACCCATTTGAAGAGGGCCGAGGGAGCGTTGTCGGGCACAATCAGCTTCACCGCGCTTTTGGAACTCATCTTGGTCAGGTCTTTGGCAATGCCCGAAAAGGCCTGCGCCACCATCACATAGGCCACGGTGAGCAGGGCTGGTGGGGCCAGGGCCAGCATGGCCAGGGCAACCAGCTGAAACGCCAGGCCCATGTAGAGCGTAGACTTCAGCCCAAAGCGGGCCGCCAGCCAGCCGCCCACCAGGTTTGTCACCACGCCAAACACCTCGTAGAAGATAAACAGCGACGCCACCTGAAACGGGCTGTAGCCCAGGCTGAAGAAGTAGAACAGCACCAGCATGCGGATCGCGCCGTCGGTGATGGTGTCAGCCCAATAGGCCAGCGTCACCGTGATGTAGTTGCGCAGGTCAAGGGCCTTGGCCGTTCTGGCCATTTCGGCAGTTGCCATAGGTCGTCCTATGTAATGATGAACGATGAGAGCAATGCGTGAAACGTGAAACGTGAAACGTGCTGCGTACTGCGTACTGCGTACTGCGTGCTGCGTGCTGCGTGCTGCGTGCTGCGTGCTGCGTGCTGCGTGCTGCGTGCTACCTAAGCCGAATTATCACTGCGAGCCGCGAACTGCCAACTGCCAACTGCCAACTGCGAAAGCCGCAGCCTCAGAACACTCGTCACTCGTCACTCGTCACTCAAGCCCGCGCCACTTTGCGGGCCAATTCCACGTAGCGGTTGGCATAGCCCCATTCGTTGTCGTACCAGGCGTAAATTTTCACCAGTGTGCCGTTGGTGACCATGGTGCTGGGCGCGTCTACAATCGCCGAACGGGGATCGGTGGTGTAGTCCATCGAGACGAGCGGGCGCTCTTCGTAGCCCAAGATTCCCGCCAGCGGCCCTTCGGCGGCGGCCTTGAGCAGGCTGTTAACCTCGGAAGCCGTGGTGGGGCGAGTGACCTCGAAGACGCAGTCGGTGAGCGAGGCGTTGAGCAGCGGCACCCGCACGGCGTGGCCGTCGAGCTTGCCCTGCAATTCAGGGAAAATCAGGCCGATGGCAGTGGCCGAGCCCGTGCTGGTGGGCACCAGCGACAGGCTGGAAGCACGGGCGCGGCGTAGATCGGCGTGCATGCCGTCGTGGACGCTCTGGGTGTTGGTAGAGCTATGAATGGTCGTAATCATGCCGTGGCGGATGCCGAGACCCTCGTGAATGACTTTGACCAGCGGGGCCAGGCAGTTGGTGGTGCAGGAGGCGGCGGTGAGCAGCCGGTGTTCCGCCGGGTTGTACCAGTGGTCGTTCACCCCCATAACCACATTGAGCGCGCCCTGTTTCACCGGTGCAGCCACAATCACCGTTTTGACCCCGGCCTTGAAGTAGCTTTCCAGCGCCTCGGCGGTGCGAAATTTGCCCGTCGCCTCCAGCACCAGGTCTACGCCCAGGTCGCCCCAGGGCACCCCGTCGATCTCTTTCTGGTTGCTAAAGCCAAGGGTCTGGCCGTCAATGGCGAGGCTGGTGCCCTCGCCGTGGGCCTCGTGAGTCCAACGCCGATGCACCGAGTCGAAGGTGAGCAGGTGGGCGGCGGCGGCGGCATCGCCCTTGGCCTCGTTCACATGCACAAACTGGAGTTCGGGCCAGCCCCAGGCCGCCCGCAGGGCCAGCCGCCCGATGCGCCCAAAGCCGTTGACACCGACACGTAGTGCCATGGACATTGCTCCGTTCCGCTATATTACTTCAATCTCATTTGAACTATATCATCTACCCGGAGCTATTGTCAAGCAAAATAAAGCCTTGACAGAGGAAAAAAACCTGGATACTATATCTTTTAACACATGTTTGATTGGCTATACATTCAACTCACATTGATATATGAAAAGCACACCCGACACAACACCCGCAGACTCACAGGACGCCCTGCCCATGCTCAAGCTGCTGGCCGACGACACCCGCTGGCGGCTGGTGGGGGCATTGCGCCACAGCGACCGGCAGGCGGTGGAACTGGCCACCGAACTGAACCTACCTCAGAACCTGCTCTCGTATCACCTGGGGCTGTTGCGGCAGGCCGGGCTGGTGCAGGCCCACCGTAGCGACGCCGACGCCCGCGCCACCTACTACGGCCTGGATCTGGCGGCGTTGCGCCGAGCACACCAGCGCCTTGGGCTGAGCCTGGCCCTGCCTGGTGGGGCGGCTAGCGCGTTGCCCAGCGAGCCAGTGGTATTTCTCTGCACCCACAACAGCGCCCGCTCGCAAATGGCCGAGGGCTGGCTGCGCACCCTGAGCGCTGGCCATGTGCCAAGCCGCAGCGCGGGCACCCATCCGGGCAGGTTGCACCCGCTGGCGGTGGAGGCTATGCGTGAGGTAGGGGTAGATATTGGCTACCAGCATTCCAAAGGCATGGAAACCCTGGCCGGGATCGAAGCTCGCGTCGCCGTCACCGTGTGTGACCTGGCCCGTGAGGAGTGTAACCCGGTTGCCTTCAGCCCCTTGCAGCTGCACTGGAGCATTGCCGACCCGGCGCAGGTGCAGGGCAGCCGAGCCGAGCAACTGGCCGCCTTCCGCGCCACCCGCGACCAGCTGCGCACCAGGGTTGAGGGCCTGCTGGCGGCCCTGCCAACGTTACGCCAGCAGACGGACGCTTGAGCTGCTGCCCCACCATCGCCCCTTCGGGTGTAGAATGACACTATCCTGAAGAATTTCTTGGCCGCACCTGTGCCACGTCCCGTTGCTGGTGCGAGCTTGTGCCTGCTTCCATGGGAAGCATGACCGCTATGACTGCATGGTTCTATCTGCTGGACA
>JALONX010000334.1 GCA_025454695.1 Chloroflexaceae bacterium | reverse complement strand
TAACTACCCCAGCGACGTATACCCCCGCTGCTGAAACAGAATATCCACCGAAACGCCGCTGTGGATGCGCTGAATCACCTCGGCTAGCAGCGTACTAACGCTGAGAATCGTCAGGCCATCCCAGCGACTCTCCAGCGGAATCGGCAGAGTGTCGGTGGTCACCACCTCGCAAATGGGGCTGGTCTTGAGCCGTTGGACAGCATCGGCGGCAAAGACTGCATGCACGCAGCAGGCATAAATCTCCCTGGCCCCCTGGCTTTCCAGCAGTTGCACCACTTCCAGAATCGAGCCGCCGGTGGCGATCTCATCATCTACAATGATGCAGCGTTTGCCCCGCACATCGCCAATCAGGTTGAGCATTTCGGGTTTGGAAAGCTGGCCGTCTTTCTGGGTCAGGTTCTGCACGCGGCGCTTTTCGGCAATCGCCAGCGGCACCCCCAGCGACTCGGCGAAGTTGCGGGCACGCTTGGCAAAGCCCACATCGGGCGACACCACAATCGCGTCGTCCCAATGTTTGTCGCGGAAGTAGCGCACCAGAATATTCATCGCCGTCAGCTCATCCACCGGGATGCTGAAAAAGCCCTGGATCTGGCCCGCATGCAGGTCAACCGTCAGCACCTGCTGCGCCCCCGCCACCTGAATCATGTCGGCCAGCAGGCGCGAGGTGATCGGCACACGGGGCTGGTCGCGCTTGTCGGTGCGGCCATACGCATAGTAAGGAATCACCGCCGTTACTCGCCCGGCGGAGGCTCGCTTGCATGCGTCAAGCATAATCAACAGCTCCATAATGCGGTCGCTCAGCGGAAACGACAACGATTGAATGACAAATACATCTTTCTCACGCACACTCTCGTTCAGCTTCACAAAAATGTTTTCGTTGCTAAACTTGGTCACGGTGGCGTCGCCCAGCGGCATCCCCAGGCGGTGGCAAACGGCCCGCGCTAAATCCAGGTTGCCATTGCCCGAAAAGACCCGCATCTCATCAAAACGACTGCCCATTGACTCACTCCTTCAACATAGTTAGCAACGCCGCCCGTTCAACCCGAAAGCCCGGCGGCAGGGCCGCTGTGTCCGGCACCTCATCGGTTTCATCAGCAACAATCAGCGCAGCGATATTGGCCCGCTGCAACATCACCGCTAGTAGGCGCGGCAGGCTGGTGTGCAGCAGCCGTGGCGACGGCCCCAACTGCTGCCGTTGGGCAAAACTCAGCGCGGCATCGGCACTGGGGAAGGCCAGCAACAACCGCGTGCGCCCGCTGCCGCCCCCGGCAGCCTGGCCCACCCCACTGCCCGTCCGAAAGACGTAAAACGAGGAGATGGTGAAAGTGGCCTGGCGCAGCCCACCCCGCTGCAAGCGCCGCACCTGCAACTGCTGCGCCACATGGTTCAAGGCTGCCTGGGCGGCGTGGGCCGTAGCCCCGTGCTGGTAGGCTACATCAATAAAGAAAGCGGCGTCGTGCATGGAAGAGATTGACGATTGACGATTGACGATTGACGATTAACCGAAGACGGCAGACCGGGAACCGAAGCCAGATACACGCATAATGCGTAATACGTACTGTGTAATACCAATAGGCAGACTGCGAACTGCCAACTGCAAACCGTTCTCAGGCCGTTCTCAACTTTCAATTCTCAACTCTCAACTCAACTGGGCTTTCACCTGCTCGGCCAGCTCCCGCAGGGCCGCCGGGTCGCCGGGGCGGGGCGTCCACAGGCCCAGGGCACCGTCGCCGTCCCAGCGGGGAATAATATGCACATGGTAGTGAAACACGGTCTGGCCCGCCGCCGCGCCGTTGTTCTGCACAATGTTAACGCCATCTGGCTGAAGCACCGTCACCAGCGCCCGCGCCACCTTCTGCGTCGCCAGGGCTACCGCCGTCAGCACCTCCGGCGGCAAATCGAGCAGGCCCGGCAACTCGGCCTTGCTGATAACCAGGGCGTGCCCCCGCGACGCCGGGTTGATGTCCATAAAGGCCAGCGTCATGTCATCTTCATACAGCTTGATGGCGGGAATATCGCCAGTAACGATGCGGGTAAAAATTGAAGCCATAGGAGTACCTCGATTTTCGATTTACGATGTTCGATTTTCGATTGACCGGAGGCCGCTGACCGAAGCCTGTCCTGAGCTTGTCGAAGGAACCGGAGCCAGAACACCGACCATTGACGACTGATCTGAGTCTAGCGATTACGCAGTACGGAGTACGCAATACGCCTTACACCTCTGCGTCTCTGCGCCTCTGCGCCCCTTCGACTTCGCTCAGGGCAGGCTCTGTGTTGAGTTGCTGGCTGTCTTCGCGCTCGTCGCTGCGGTAGCGCCGCCCGAAGAGGGCCAGGGCGACGACGCCCAGCAGTACCCCAAACCAGAGCGTGCAGAAGCGAATAATGATGGTTGCTGCGGTGGCCGCACTGCCGCTCATGCCCACAATCGCCACTAGCATACCGGCGCTGGTGGCCTCGGAAACGCCCAGCCCGCCGGGCAAAAACGAGACCAGCCCGAAGAGCGTACTAGCAGCGTAGACAAAGGTCGCTTGCAACAGCAACAACGCCGACGGTTCGACCTGAAAGCCGGTAAGCACAAGGAAAAAGGCCAGGCATTCGCAGCCCCACGAAACCACGCTGAGCAGCGTTGCGGGCAATAACACGCGCCAGTGCAGCAGCTGGGCGGTGCTATGGTAGATGTTGCTCAGTCGCGGGGCCAGCTTGTTGCCCAGCGGCAAACGGCCAGCCAGGGCCAGCAGCCGCTCCGACAGGGCACGGTTCTGAATAATGACGATGCCCACCACACTGCCGATCAGCAGGGCCACAAACAGCGGGCGGGCCGGTGGGTAGAGCGTCAGCCCCAGGCCCATCAACAGCAGCATGGCCAGGCCATCGGTCAGCCGCTCGGCCAGCACAATCGGCGCGGAGACACTGACGCCCGTGCCGTTAACTCGTTTGAGCAGGTACGATTTAAAGACCTCGCCCACCTTGCCCGGCGTCACCGCCATCACCATGCCCGAGGTGAAGATTAAGCCGCTGTCAGGGCGACTCACACCGTTGCCCAACTTGAGGTAGCGCAGAAAAAACTCCCACTTCAGCCAGCGCAACCCGTAGTTCAACATGGTGAAGCCCAGCACAACAGGCAGCACCTGCAAAGAAAAGCTGCCAAAACTGGCAGCTACCTGTCGTCCATCGCTCACAAGGGCCAGCACCAGCAGCACCAGCAGCCCCAGGCCTAGCGACGCAAAAATTTTACCCCGTAGTGTGTGTAGACCCATGAAAAACGTATCGCTCCTCTGGCTTCTGTCGTTGCGATTATACCGCTGCCAGCCCCTGCACGCAACGCGCCCCAGTCAAACGCAGAGACGCAAAGGCGCTGAGGCGCTGAGAGGATATGACAGTCAGGCTATGGGAGCTGTGGGAGCTGTGGGAGTTGTGGAGTTGTGGAGTTGTGGGAGGTGTCTCCAAACCACTTGTCACTCGTCACTCGTCACTCGTCACTCGTCACTCGTCACTCCCACGTCCACCCTTCTTTCACCAAATGCACACACCTTTGCTTATAGCGCAACGGCCCTAAACGTGCTACCATACAACTACTCACTAATCAAAAACTCGTAACTCGTAATTCGCAATTCGTAACTCGCAAAGAGGGTTTATGGCACGTCAACAACGGTTCAGTCCCCGTGACGAAGTCTATCTTCGCTCCACCCGCTTCGAGGTCTACATGGTGGTCGGGTTGGTGTTTCTGGCGGGCTTTACGGCATCGTTTATTCTGAGCAGACTCTACCACATGGAGCTTATGCTCTGGCCCGGTGCGCTGCTTTCGGTGGTCATCGCGGGCCTGGTGCTGCGCCGCCTCAAACAGCGCGAATACAACCAGAAGCTCCACGAACTGGAAGACGAACTGGTTCGGCGGCAGTAGCTTTGCCACAGCGGCAGTTCACAGCTCGCAGTTGGCAGTTGGCAGTTGACTATCTACAAGCAAACTGCCAACTGTGAACTGCCAACTTTTCCCCTTGTCACCATTCCGTCATCTATTGTTTTCATCCTGTCATCCACAGCGGCCTCCTGGCGTGTTATGCTTGCAACACGTTTCCGCACTCGTTCTGGAGGCTCGTCCATGCACTACTTGCGCGCCCTTCGCCGCCACCGCGATTTAACCCTCACCGATGTTGCTATGCTCACGGGCATCCCCGCCCGCCGCCTCGCCGAAGCCGAATATGGCCTTTCTGTGTTGAACTACCGCGAACGTGGCGCTGTCGCCACCGTCTTCGGCCTCACCGATGAGTCGCTGCTCATCCGCATGGGCGGGCGCAAACAGCCCACCGCCCGGCCCCTCGCCACCGACCAGGCCGCCGCCCAGGTGCTGATGATCACCGCTATTGCGGGCACAGTGGCCGCCAGCACCGCCCAGCTGGCGCAGCGCCTCAACCTGCCGCTGGATTTGCCGAACTTCGCGCTACCCCAGGTCGCCCTGGTGCAGGAACAGGCGCAGCCGGTGGTTGTTCGTGAAACAACGTCCTCAATCCTGCCTATAACAATGGTTGTGAAAGCCCAGGCAGCTGAAGAGCGACGGCAGGAGGAGCTAGCCCACCAGAAGGTGTTGGCGCGCCTGCTGTTGGAAGAACTTCCCGCACCAGCGAGCGAAACCGCCCAACTGCTGCCCGAAACGAACGGCCCTACACCAGCGCTACCTGCCCCGCGTGCGCCCCAATTTGCGATGACTGAGGCTGGCCCACAGGGCTGCCCGGTGCAACCCGAAACAGGCCATGTGGTGATGACCCAGGGCTATGGCGTGGGCAGCCACGCCCCGGCCCACGTCTGGGGGGCGGTAGATTTAGCGGTGGACGGCAACGGCGACGGCTGGGCCGAGCCGGGCAGCAGCTGGAACGCGCCGATTGTGGCGACTCACGCGGGCACGGTGCGGGTGACGCTGGAAAGCTGGCCCGCTGGCAACCATGTGTGGGTGACGGACTCGCAAACCACATGGCGCACCGGCTACGCCCACCTGGCCGAGGTGCTGGTGGAAAGCGGGCAAACGGTTGAGCCGGGGCAAGTCATCGGACGGGTGGGCAGCACCGGCGTGGCCAGCGGCCCCCACCTCGATTATCAGGTGTGGAACGACAAAACGAATGTAGACCCGACGGAGCTGGTGGAGTGTAAGTAGGGGTTAGGGGTTAAGGGTTAGGGGTTAAGGGTTAGGGGTTAGGGGTTAGGGGTTAAAATCGTTGAGGTTCAATAGGTCTCGGTGTACATAACCCTTAACCTCTAACCCTTATCTTTATGGCAGCCAGAAGTCGGCCAGGCCACCGAAGCGCAGGATGATCACGCCGATGCAGAGTGTGGCGGCGACGGCGATGATGGCATAATCGGCGGCGCGGTAGTGCAGTTCCTGCAACCATGTGCGTTTGCCGGTGCCAAAGGCGTGCAGGTTCATCGCGTCAATCACATCTTCACTTTTGAGGATAGCGCCAATGGTGATGGGCAGCACCAGCGGGGCGGTGTTGCGGATGGCTTTGAGCAGCCCGCCAGCCCGCTCGATCTCGTAGCCTCTGGCCCGCTGGGCATCAAGCGTGGTCACAAAATCGCTGGCCAGGCTGGGCAGAAAACGAAACGAGAGGTCGAGGGCAAAGGAAATGTTGTCCGAAAGGCCAAGTTTGCGAAAGGCCACACCATAAAAGGCCGGGTTGATGGTAAAGATCGGCACAATCGAAAGGGACGCCATCGTCACAATGCGGATAAACTGGGTGACAGCGTACCAGATCTGCGCATCGGTAAACGTGATTGTCCAGCCAAACAACTGGCCCTGCCATACCTGCGTCTGCACAATCTCCTGTGGAATGCCCGCCCCGCCGGTAAAGAGCGTCAGCAGCGACCAGACCGTGCCAAGGAGCAGGCTAAACAGCCAGAATTTGCCCGTTTCACGCCATGTGAGTCCCGACAGGACATACTGGGCCAGCGCCAGCGCTGTAAACACCAGCACAATTCGCAAATCCCACACCAGGTAGATGCCCACCAGCAGCAGCAGCATAAACAGAATGCGCGTGCGCGGATCAAGCCGTTGCAGCAAGGTGTTGCGTTCTTTGTAGCTGAGTGATGCAAGCATAGGCGTGGGGAGTAGCGCCGCAACATATTGCGGCGCTACAATAGTATGGTGATGTTTACCGTCCAGCCCGACCCCGCGCCGACTCCCAAGCCACCATCAAGATCGGCAACAATACAATCGTCATAATCAGGTTCGAGCCAGCAGCTGGCAGGAACTGGCCAAGGATGGTTACCGCGAAGGTATAGCCATCCGTCCACATGTTGGCAATCGCAGCGAAGCCGATGCCAATCACAATTCCTAATGCCCCCCACATCTGCGCCGAGACGATGTCTTCGCGGTTGCCAAGCAGAAAACGGACACCAACGACAACGGCAGCACCGAGCAGCGTCGTCCACCAGAGACCTTCAACAGTGCCCGAAAAGAAGATACCCTCAGTTTGGGGAAACATCAACATCAGCACTGAGAGAAGCACCAACACACCCGCTACAATGCCCACAACCACGTTCAGGGCCTGTTTGCGGTCGCGGAAGGCCCAGACCAGTCCGGGGATCATACCCATGAGGCCATTGCCAATGCACCAGACTGGAAAGACGCCCCAGCCTGTCAGGGCATCGCCCAGCACGTT
>JALONX010000333.1 GCA_025454695.1 Chloroflexaceae bacterium | reverse complement strand
CGCCTTCTCCATTTGCATGAAAAAAGGTGCTGCCGACACCTGCGTGGCGCACCTGGCCTGGCCCCAGCAGCGTTGCGCCCATCATCGTCACGCCCTGCGTCACCGCTACGCCGGGCAGGGCCGCCGCCAGCACCTCACGGTTGCCCACGCCGTTTTGCAGCGTCACCACCAGGGAAGAACCAGGTAGGGGCGAACCTTGTGTACGCCCAATTTGCTCGGCGGCCCAGGGGGTCTGGTGGGCCTTTACCAGCACCAGCACCATGTCGCACGGGCCGATCTCCGCCGGGTCGGTGGTGGCCCGCACCGGGCGCGTTGCAACCACGCCCTCCCGTTCGCAGCTCAGGCCCTGCTGCCGCATCGTGTCCACATGCTCGGCCCAGCCATCCAGCAGCCAGACCTCGTGGCCCGCCACGCCACTGAGATACCAGCCGATCACGCCGCCAAGGGCACCCGCTCCGATAATGGTGATGCGCATGGTTCTCTCTCCGTGCTGCGTACTGCGTGTTGCCTACTGCGCGTTCTTCGCGGATCAGCGTTCCGCCTTCCCAAATTATACTCCCGGTTGAACCTTCTGCCCTGTTCATTCGTCCCTATTGTGAACGCGATAACCTGATGACTGAGGAGTGACATGGAGATAGTCATTTCCAACTTAAACAAACACTACGGCCCGCTGCACGCCTTACAGGATGTGTCGCTGCGGATTGGCGGCGGCATGTTTGGCCTGCTGGGGCCAAACGGCGCGGGCAAAACCACCTTGATGCGAATTCTCACCACCACGCTACGGCCCAGCAGCGGCACGGTGCAGGTGGGCGAAATTGACGCCCTGCACGACCCGCACGCCCTGCGCCGCCAGCTCGGCTACCTGCCCCAGGATTTCGGCTTCTACCGAGGGCTGACTGGCTACGAAATGCTCGATTACATCGCCACAATGAAGCAGATTCCCCGCGCCGAACGGAAGCGCCAGGTAGAAAGCGTGTTGGAGCAGGTTCACCTTACGGCGGAGGCCCGGCGGCGGGTGGGTGGCTACTCCGGCGGCATGAAGCAGCGGCTGGGCATTGCGCAGGCCTTGCTGGGCAACCCCCGGCTGCTGGTGGTAGACGAGCCGACGGCAGGGCTTGACCCCGAAGAACGCATTCGTTTCCGCAACCTGCTGGCCCGCATCTCCGGTGAGCGCACGGTGTTGCTTTCCACCCACATTGTGGCCGATATTGAGGCCAGCTGCACTGGCGTGGCCGTGCTGCGCAAGGGCCGCCTTGTCTTTTACGGCTCGTTGCATGAACTGGTGGCCTCGGCCCAGGGCCAGGTCTGGCAGCTTGAAACCACGCCCACAGAATGGGAACGTTTGCAGGCGACCCACCATGTGGTGGCCAGCAGAGCCACGGGCACAACGGTGCTGCTACGGCTGCTGGCCCGCGAAAATCCGCTAGGCCGGGGCGAACCCGTGGTGCCCGGGCTGGAAGACGGCTACATGGCCGTGATGAACGCGGCACGTTAGGCAAGAGCAGACATCATGATCAACACTATCGCCCACATGTTGAACTGCCTGCACGGGCGAGTAGTAACTTTTGCCCCACTGTATGTATTCACGGCGATCACGCGGGGCTTGCTGGCGGTGGCCTTCGTGCCCTCTGGACTCATCAAGCTCCTTGGCAACCGCTTCACCGTGCTACCAACTTCAACACCGGTGGGCTTTTTCTTCGAGGCGTTGTACCAGTCAGGCGGCTACTACCGCTTTATTGGCCTGGCCCAGCTGCTGGCGGCGCTGCTGTTGCTGTTTCCCGGCACGGCCACCCTGGGGGCAGTGGTCTATTTTCCCATTATCCTGAATATTTTTGTGATTACTGTGGCGATCAACTTTCAGGGCACCCCCATCATCACCGGGCTGATGCTGCTGGCGAGTCTCTACCTGCTGTGTTGGGACTACGATAAGCTGAAGGTTCTGCTGCCGCTGGTGAACCAGCCGGGGCCAGCCCCGCTGCGGCCTGTGGGCCACATGCTCACCTTTGGCATGACGCTGGCCACGGTGCTTGGCACGCTGGGCCTGCTTCAGCTGCTCACCAATCGTGTGGCCCTGTGGATCCCTGCCACCATGGTGCTGGGCGCAGCAGTGCTGATGGGCGGCTGCATGCTGCGCCTCTGGCGGGGGCAGGTGTAGGAAGAGAGCGAAGACGGTATGACAACTCACAAAATGACACCGACCATAGTGGCACATCTGGCAGCCGCCTACCGCATGGAGCTGCGCCTGATCTGCTGGCACTGGAGCTACGGCCTTCTCCAGCTCCTCTGGACGGCGCTGCTCCTGTATGGCTACGGCGCTGCCGACCTGGGCACGGCCCGCTTTGCGCTGGAAGGAGAGCTTGGCAACACAACCACAATGCTGGTCTCGTTGCTGGCGCTGTTTGTGGCCGGGGCCAGCGCCACCCGTGGCCAACGCACCAGGTTTGCCCCCTTCGATGCTACGCTGCCCACCGGCTCGGAGGTGTTGCTGGGTCGCTGGCTGGCCGTCGTCACTGCCTTGCTTGGCTTCACGGTGCAGCCGCTGCTGTTGGCCCTGCGCCAGGGGCCGCTGGAATCAGCGCTGCTGGCGCTGCCGCGCTACCTCGGCCAGGCGCTGCTGATCATCGCCGTCGTCAGCCTGGTGGCCTGGGGGCTGATGAGCCTGCTGGGCCGCTGGGGGCGTTGGGTCTACCTGCTGCTGGTGGGCGGCTGGCTGGGGCTAAATGTGGGCCTGTCGCTGCGGGCCAACCTTGACTTCAACACGCCCCAACTCGAACTGCTGCGTTTTGCCAGCCCCGATGTGATGGATTATGCCGAATTGTGGGGCCGCCTGCGAAGCGATGGTCTGCCCACATGGTTCAACGCCTTTTATCTTGGCCTGCTGCTGCTGCTGCTGGCCAGCCTGGTGGCGGTGGTACAGCGGCACCGCCTGCGCCACCGCCCACTGCTGGCCGGGCTGGTGGCCCTGCTGGCCTGCGGGCTGGCCACAAGCAGCGCTGTGAGCTATGCCAGCGCGATGGACTCACTTAATGCCCGCATTGCCAGCGCTCCCCAGGCCAGTGTTGAACCAACCGTTGACCCCAACAATCCGGCAGACCTGGCGAGCCAGCCGGAGCGGATTGTGAGCTATGAGCTGGACGCCGACCTGCGCGACCTGGCCCAGCCTCAGTTCAACGCCACGCTTGAGCTGGAAAATGGTGGCAACGCAGCACTAAACAGTTTCCGCCTGACGTTGCACCACGATCTGGCCATCAGCGAGGCCAGCCTGCCCTTCACCCGCGACGGCGATTTCTTGACCATGCAGCTGCCCACGCCCCTGGCACCTGGCCAGCGGCTGAGCCTCAACTTGCGCTATGGCGGCTCGCTCTGGATGGGCTTTACCGGCTTTCAGGGCAAACCGATGCCAGTGTTTTTTAGCGACCGGCGGGGATTACGCCTTTCCACGGCGGCAGGCTGGTACCCGCTGGCGGGCCATGTGCCGCTGACGCTGGCGCTGAACGACAACACCTTTGTCCGCCCATATCACCTGCCCGCTGCCATGCGGCTCACAGCTACCACGGCTGAAGGGATGCCCGTGGCCATGAACCTGCCCCAGGTTGGCCCCAACCGCTTCGCCGCTGAAGGGGTAAGCTGGGCGCTGCTGCTGGCCTCGCCGGAGCTGGCCGTGAGCGAGACGGGCGACATGCGGCTCATCGCGGCCCGCCACGACATGGCGGCGTTGCGCCCCTTTGCTGAGCAGTACACACGGGTATTTGCCGCCCATCAGCGCTTTCTGCCCGATGTGCCGCTGCGCCAGCTTACCGTGATTGCCCTGGACGAGAATTTTGGGCTGCCATCGGAAACGCCGCCAACGGCAGGCCAGCCGGTGGTCGTCGCTTCCCGCTCAACCCTGTTCTGGTCGCTCCGTGATGAGCGCTCCCTGGCCAACATCACCAGTACGCCCGTCACCAATGATGTCTGGCAATTAGCTGGTGCTCTTCCAGATACAGCTGCAGCGAATGCTGCCAGCCTGTTTTTGTTTACGGTGGCGCAGGCCAACGGCGACCTGGCGCAAGTCGGTATCCTGCCCGAGCATGACACAGCGGTGGCCTGGCCTCTGGTGGCCCAACTGGGCGACTTGCTCCGTCAGCAGGGCGATGCAGCGGTTATTCGTGCCCTGGGTCGGCTTCGCACGGCGACACAAGACGAGGCCAACGATGTGGAGACGCTGTCGCGCCTGATCGCGGAGGCCGCTAATGGCTCCTAAATCGGTCTGGTTCTATGAAGCAAAAGTGGCTTTTGGCTTTTCGGCGCTGCTGCCCGCCGCGCTGCTGCCGCTCTACGGTGTGTACCTCTGGCTACTCACATGGCGCACGGGCAAAACGCCCACGAGCGCCGCCATCGGTGGCGACCTGGAGCTGATTCTGCCGCTGGTGGCGGCCCTCACGGTGGCCCATTTGATGACGGTGGAGCGTGAGGAGCGTTTTGCACTGCTGCGGGCCAGCTACCCCGAACACCCGCTGCGGCTGCCGCTGCTGCGCACGCTTGGCGGGCTGGGGCTGGCGCTGCTCTGGTTTGGCCTGGCGGTGGCGTGCGCCTGGTCTGGTGTGGGGGCGGTTGATCCGCTGGCGCTGCTGGCCCCGGCCTGTGCCCCGGCCCTGGTGCTGCTGGGTGCGGCCCTGGCCACGGGCAACCTCACCGGCAGCTACTGGGCCGCCGCCGGGCTGGTGCTGGTCTGGTGGCTGGGCGAGGTCATCTCACGGGGGACGTTTTCGCAGTGGCTGTTTCTCTTTGCCCACCGCTGGCCGCCGGATGGGGTAGACTATACGAGCAACCGCTGGTTGCTGGCGGCGTTTGGGGTGGCCCTGCTGCTGTTGAATGGCGGCATCTGCATGTGGCGGCAGGCAATGCGACACTATGGCGATTGAGCAGCTGAGCGACGAACAGCTTTATCAACAGTTGCTGGCGGGCGACGAGCGCGGACTCACTGAACTGGTGGGCCGCTACCATAGCCCGCTGCTCGGCTTTCTCTACCGCCAGACGGCCAACCGCGCCCTGGCCGAAGACCTGGTGCAGGAGACCTTTGCCCGCTTGCTGACCTACAGCGGCCCGCCGCCCCAGCGCTTTCGGCCCTGGGCCTTCACCATCGCCGCCAACCTGCTGCGCGACCATGTGCGTTCGGCGGCCTACCGGCGCGAGGAGCCGCCAGCCGAAGGCGGAGCTGAGTTGGCCGCAACCGACCTGCGACTAGGCCAGGTTGATGATCGCAGCGCCGTGCTGCCCGCTCTGCAACGGTTGCCGCCAGACCAGCGGGCCGTGGTGGTGCTGCGCTTCTACCACGACATGAAGATTGAAGATATTGCCGATGTGTTGCACGCGCCCGTTGGCACTGTAAAAAGCCGCCTCTTTCACGCCCTGCGGCGGCTGAAACAAGAATTGACACCAGACCCTGAGCCTGACCTGGAGCATTGCCATGCAGAATCAGCACCTTCCGCCCCTCGGGGCCGAACTATCGCCTGAAGAGCGGGCCGAACTGGGCAGCCTGGAGCCATTGGTGGCCCGCCTGGCTGCCAGTGAGTCCGCGCCGCCCAGCGCCACCGACACGGCCCGGCTGGTGGCCCAGCTGCGCCCGCTGGTGGCGGGGCGGGCCACGCCGCTGCCTGCCCCGCCCGCCGTTGGTGTGGGCCAGTGGCTGCGGCTGGCACGGGCCCAACTCTGGCTGGTGGGCCATGGCTTCTGGTGGGCTAGTGCCGGCGTGCTGCTGCTTGGCCTGGCCGTGGGCCTGCTGGCCAGTGGTGGGGCGCTGGCAGTGGCCTTTGTGCTGCTTGCGCCGCTGCTGGCAGCCGGGTGCGTGGCCTACGCTTTTCGCCCGGCCACCCGCACCATGTGGGAGCTAGAACAGGCCGCACCGGTGAGTCTGTTGGAGCTGCTGTATGTGCGGCTGGCCATGGTGCTGCTGTGGAACCTGGCCCTGGCCAGCCTGTTGCTAACCCTGATCGCTGTGCAGGAGCCGCGTCTCCTCCTCTGGCGGCTGCTGCTGCTGTGGCTGGGGCCGCTGTTGGGACTCACGGGTGTGGCCCTGTTTGCAACGGTGCGCTGGGGCGGGCTAGCCGGGGCGTTGCTACCGCTGGGCCTCTGGGCGCTTGGCATGGGGCTGGGCTGGCAATACCTGGCTGAACGGCTGGCGGTTGAGGCCCAATTCCTTGATGGATTGCTCGCCCTGCTGCTCTCCTCGGACACGCTCCTGGCCAGCGCATTGGCCGCGCTGGTGGCAGGGCTGGTGCTGCTGGTGCAAAGCGGGCGGCTGGTGGGAGGCATCATGCGTGATGCGTAATCCGTGAAACGTGAAACGTGAAGCGTGATGCGTGAAATGTAATCCGTGATGCGTGAAACGTGATGCGTAATGCGTAATGCGTGATGCGTAATGCGTGAAACGTGAGGCGTGAAACGTGATGCGTAATGCGTAATCCGTAATCCGTAATCTGTGAAACGTGACACGTGCCTTTGCCGTTCCGTCACTCGTCACTCGTCACTCGTCACTCGTCACTCGTCACTCGTCACTCGTCACTCGTCACTCGTCACTCGTCACTCGCCTATGGTTCTCTCCGTCCATAACCTGAGCAAACACTACGGGCCGCAGGCCGCGTTGCATGGCGTGAGTCTGTCGGCGGGCGTGGGGATAACGGCGCTGCTAGGGCCAAATGGGTCGGGTAAGTCTACGCTGCTACGCCTGCTGGCCACGGTTGCCCCGCTCGACGGCGGCAGCATCAGCTTTGGCGGGCGCGAGTATGCGACGGCCATGCAGCAGGTGCGGGCGACGCTGGGCTACCTGCCCCAGCACCTGGAGCTGCCCGGCGACCTGACGCCGCGCCGCCTGTTGCGCTATCTGGCCAGCCTCAAAAACCTGGCTAATATCAGGCAAACCGAGGAGTTGCTAACAGCTCTGGGCCTGGTGCAGCTGGCCGACCGACAGTTAGATCGGCTTTCTGGGGGCGAGCTGCGGCGGGTGGGGCTGGCCCAGGCCCTGCTAGGCAACCCCCGGCTGCTGCTGCTGGATGAGCCGCTGGTGGGGCTGGATGTGGCTGAACGGCAGCAGGTGCTGTGGCGGTTGCGGCAGCACGCCACTGGCGCAGTGGTGCTGTTCAGCAGCCATGTGGCCCAGGAGGCCGAGGCGCTGGCATCCCAGGTGCTGGTGCTGCGGGCGGGGGGCATCATCGCCAGCGGCAGCGTCGGGGAGCTTTGCGCACAGGCGGGCCATGTGTCCGAGGTGTGCATCGCCGCCGCTGCGGTGGAGGAGACCATGCAACGCTGCGTGGTGAGCCGCGTTGCCCGCGAGGAGAACCAGGCCACGTTGCGCATCGTTGGGCCGCTGCCGCCAGGGCTGCTGGGCACGCCTGTACCACCCACGCTGGAGGATGCCTATCTGGCGTTGCAGCGTTAGTCGTCCCCATCTCCCCCCTCGCACGTCATTGCTGCAAGGCATGCCACATCCCATCACACCCTGGCTGCCTCGGCGACTCACTTCTTCCTCAGAAGTGCTGCTATCTTGAAACCTTTGCTTGCCTCTTCCGTATTTACCTATACAATAGAGGCTGTGACGACACCTCCCACCTGATATCAATGAGGCCATAGCATGGATGCCCTGCGTTTCCTGGTTGCCTGGTATAACCTGCCCTTTCTGGCTGCCTTGTTTTGTTTTCTTGTCTGTGCGGCGCTGCAACTCTTTGCAGGCAGCGACGATGACACCGCTGCTGAACACGATGTGGCAGACCTTGCCGCTGAGGGCGATGCCCCGGCGGCAGACGCCAACCATGTTGGGCTGGCAGCCCTGGGCTTTGGCCGCCTGCCGCTCACCCTGGTGCTGATGGCGTTTCTGGGCAGTTTTGGCACATTGGGCTTGCTTGGCAACAGCCTGCTGCATGGCCTGCTGGGCGGCTACCCGGCCTGGTTGTTTGTGGTGGTCTTGCTGGTTGGCGGGGTTGGGGCACTGCTGCTGACCGGGGTTATCAGCCGCGTTCTGGTGCGGCTTACCCCCCGCCACAGCGCCGCCATTCGGCTAGAAGAATTAGTTGGCCGCTCGGGGCGCGTCACCACCGCAACCGTCAGCGGCAGCTACGGGCGGGTTGAGGTGCGCGACAAATTCGGCGGGCTGCATACTGTCTTTGCGGTAACCGAAGGCGGTGAACTGCTGCCTGAACAGAGTGAGGTAGCCCTTGTGGCCTACG
>JALONX010000332.1 GCA_025454695.1 Chloroflexaceae bacterium | reverse complement strand
TACACCCGCACCACCCAACCCTTTGTCTACGCCAACTATGGTCTGTTTGTGGCCGAAGTCGCCTCCAACTTTAACCAGGCGCTGGTGCGGGCCTACCTGCTGGAGCATAACCACGAGCGCGATTTCCAGATCAGCGTCATTGAAGAGGCCATGGCCAACTTCCACCGCTACTTCTTCATCATGCCCACGCTGGCCCGATTCGAGTTGGCCATTCACGAGCGGGTGGAGGCAGGCCAGGCCCTCACCGGCGACTACCTCAACAACCTGATGGCCGACCTGTTTAGCGAGGGCTACGGCGACGAAGTGGTGGTAGACCGGGAGCGGGTGGGCAGTACCTGGGCCCAGTTCTCGACTCACATGTATGCCAACTTCTACGTCTACCAGTATGCCACCGGCATCTCTGGTGCCCATGCCCTGGCCAAAGGCATTCTGGAAGGGCAGCCCGGCGCGGTGGAAAACTACCTGGCCTTTCTCAAAGCTGGCAGCTCCCGCTACCCGCTGGATGCGCTTAAACTGGCCGGGGTAGATTTGACCTCGCCCGCGCCGGTGGAATCAACCTTCGCTGTCCTGTCTGGCCTGGTGGATCGGCTGGAGGGGCTGGTGACACGCTAAACACCCGTAGCGCGGACTTCAGTCTGTGGCTACACCATGACACGATGAGTCGTCGTGCTGCTTTGTCATTCCGACCACAGGGAGGAATCTTCACAGAGACGCAATGAAGACCCCTCACTCCGTTCGGGGTGACAGTGCAAGCAATGAGTAACCAAGCATGGAAACACGCTGCTTTGTCATTCCGACCACAGGGAGGAATCTTCACAGAGACGCAATGAAGACCCCTCACTCCGTTCGGGGTGACAGTGCAAGCAGCGAATAACCAGGCATGTCAAAGAGATGCCAGGTCATTCATGTCAATGTGTACAGCTTCGTACCCGGACGAAAAACGGAGCGACTCACCAGCGTGAGTCGCTCCGTCCTTCACTTCCTGCTCCCCTTCGCGTTTCTTCGCGGATCACGTCGTCAACCGCAACGGCAGCTCCCGCAGGCGCTGGCCCGTCAGCGCAAAGACGGCGTTGGCGACGGCGGCGGCGATTGGCCCCATGGGCGGCTCGCCCATGCCGAAGGGCTGGCTGCCCCGCGAAATCAGTTCCACATGAATGTCGGGTGTTTCGGCCAGCGTCAGCAGTGGGTACTGGTTAAAGTTGCCCTGCTCAATCTGGCCGTCCTTCACCGTGATCTTTTCCAGCAAGGTGGAACTCAGGCCCATCACAATGTTGCCCTGGGTCTGGGCCGTGGCCCCGTCCGGGTTCACCACCAGCCCCGGTTCCACCACCGCCGTCACCTTGTGGACGCGGATGTTGCCGCCCTCGACACCCACCTCGGCCACATGGGCCACGGCGGTGCCCGCATCCACGCAGCAGGCGATGCCCCGCGCCCGCCCCGCCGGAACCGCCGTGTTCCAGCTCGCCAGTTCCGCCGCCCGCGTCAGCACCGTTCGCAGGCGCTGGCCCTTCTCGTCGTCTGGCAGGTTGTTCAGGCGGAACTGAAGCGGGTCAGCCTTGGCAGCATGGGCCAGTTCATCTACAAAACTCTCCAGCGCAAACACGTTGGCCAGCAGGCCCAACCCGCGCCACCAGCCGGTGCGCAGGGGCAGTTCGTTGCGCCAGGCCACCGTTTGCAGGTGGGTCGCCGCGTAGGGGATCATCGCCCCGCGCCATGCGCCAAAGTCGGCTCCAAAGATCGCCATCAGAAAGCCGGGCAGAAACTCGGCGGCCACATGGCCACTGGCCTGCTGATGCTCAAAGGCCCACATGCGCCCGTCTGCATTCACGTTGCCCCGCAGCACATGGTGCGTCGGCGGGCGCAGGTAGCCATGCAGAAAATCCTCGGTGCGGCTCCAGCCTACATGCACCGGCTTGCCAGCTGCCGCCGAAAGGCGGGCCGCTTCCAACGCCGGTTCTACCCCCGATTTGCGGCCAAAGCCGCCGCCCAGGTAGGTGGGAATAACTTCAATCGTTGCTTTGTCGCGCTTGAGCAGCGTGGCCACCTCGCCCCGCACCATGTCGGGAAACTGGGTTGAGGCCCAGATTTTCACCCCGTCCGGCTGCACATCGGCCAGGGCAGCCTGAGCTTCCAGGTGGGCGTGGGCCGCCATCGGCGTGCGGTACTCTGCCCGCAGCGTGCCGATGATGCGCAGCTGATCCGGCGCATCGCCCAGCCGCTGGATGGTGACGCCGGTGCCCTCACCAACCGTGATCAATCGTTCGATGTCGGCCTGCTGCCAGCGCTGCGTCTCGTTCCATTCCAGGCTCATGGCAAACACGCCCTGGTAGGCGGCCTGGCGCGACTCAGCCACCACCCCGGCAAAATCCGGCTCGGCCACCACCGTCACCACGCCGGGCTTGCTGGCGGCTTCCCCGGCTGCCACCCGCCGCAGCGTAGCCCCCAGGGTGGGCGGGCGGGCCACCGCGCCGTAGAGCATGCCCGGCAGTCGCATGTCATAGCCGTAGATCGCCTTGCCCACAATCTTGTCGGGCAGGTCAACCCTTGGCACTGGCTGGCCGATGTAGCGAAAGGTGGAAGGGTCTTTCAGCGGCGGCTTTGCTTCCGGCACCGTCCAGCTACTCACCCGGCTCACCACCTCGCCGTAGGTGAGTCTCGCATTGTCGTTGGAAAAAACACCGCTTTCAAGCTGGAGTTGGGCGGCAGGCAGATTGAGCAGTTTCGCCGCCTCGGTTCGCAGCATCTCGCGCATGGTGGCGGCGGCCTCCCGCAGCGGCACCCACAGCGATGAGACCGAGTTGCTGGCGCTAGTGCCCCGGCTGTCGAAGGGGCCAAGGGCAGTGGTGGCCTGCACCACGCTCAGCTGCGCCCAGTCAATCTCCAGCTCCTCGGCGGCCAGCTGCGCGAGGGCCGTATGCACACCCTGGCCCATTTCCACCTTGGGGATGAAGAGCTTCACCTGGTTATCGGCGCTGATCTCAAACCAGGCGTTGGGCGGGGCATCCATACTGGCGGGAGCGCCTGCGCTGTTTTCAAACATGTCGGCCAGGCGGATGCGGCCATAGGGCAAGCCGAAGGCCACGCCCAGGGCCAGGGTTGTGCCGGTTGCGCCCACGCCAATCAAAAAGCCCCGCCGCGTCATGCGCCACTTGCGTTTCTCGCTCATGCGGCACCTTCTTCTGCGCGGGCCATCTGGCGGGCGGCCTGGGCCACAGCGGCTTTGATGCGGACGTAGCAGCCGCAGCGGCAGTAGTTCTGGCTCATTGCCGCCACAATCTGCTCGTCGCTGGGGCTGGGCGTGGACTCAAGCAAGGCCGCTGCCGTCATCATCTGGCCGCTCATGCACCAGCTGCATTGGGGCACCTGCATTTCAAGAAAGGCTTGCTGCACCGGGTGCAGCGTCAGGCTGCCATCGGCCCCCGCCTCGGCCAGGCCCTCAATCGTGCGAATGGTTTTGCCCGCCGCCTCAGTCACCGGGGTGATGCAGGAGCGTTTCGCCTCGCCCTCTACATGCACGGTGCAGGAGCCGCAGTAGCCCGCGCCGCAGCCAAACTTCGTCCCGGTGAGGCCAAGCTCATCCCGCAGCACCCAGAGCAAGGGGCGGGCCGGACCATCGGCAATGGTATAGCTCTTGCCGTTGATGTTGAGTTCCATATGGGCAATCTTTTCAAACTATGTGCAAAGGTTGTACAAATTCACTAATGTTCAGTATACTACACTCCTGGGAATAAGAGGCACAGTATTTACCACAAAGACACAAAGGACACAAGGTTTTTTAGCTCGCGCAAAGCCGCAAAGTAAAAGCATAGCTCAATATATGTGCTTAACTTCGCGTCCTTCGCGTTTCTTCGCGGATCACTTCAGCAACATGAGGAAGGACAGATGAGCAATCAGCCAGCAACACAGCCACGTGCGGACATGCAGGCCCTCTGGTGGGGCGTCGGGTTGAGTTTTGTGTTTACCGCCATCATCTGGCTTGCCGGGCAGCGGCTTTCCAGCATCCAGCTCCTGCCCGACCAGGGTTCGTCGTGGTACTACTGGAAACTGCCCGAACCGACCTTCTGGAGCAGGGCGACGGCCTGGGGCGGCTATATTCTGCACCAGGTAGCTAGCTGGGGGCTAATTTATTACGCTCAGTCGCGGCCCCACAAGTACATCACTGGCTTGCACCCGGTGAACAAGGCCGCCCTTGGTGTGAATGCCCTGTTTATTCTGCTGCACTTTATTCAGACTCACATCTGGTACGATGGGCTGGCCCAGGATGTCTCGATCTGGAGTTCGCAGGCCTCGGTGATTATTCTGCTGGTGTGGGTGCTGCTGATGGAGAACAGCCGCCGGGGCCTCTTCTTTGGCAAAAAAGCGCCGATCAAGCAGGAGATTATTCGGGCCGCCCGCAAATACCACGGCTACATCTTCTCGTGGGCCGTCGTCTACACCTTCTGGTACCACCCGATGGAGATTACCAGCGGCCACCTGCTGGGCTTTCTCTACACCTTTCTGCTCATGGTTCAGGGCAGCCTGTTCTTTACCCGCGCCCACATCAACAAGTGGTGGACGTTCGCGCTAGAGTTTATGGTGCTGATCCACGGTACAATCGTGGCGATCTACCAGCGGGGCTTTACCGGCTTCTGGCCGATGTTTTTCTTTGGCTTTCTGGGGATTTTTATCATCACCCAGATGCATGGGCTGGGGCTGTCGCGGCGGGTGCGCTGGCTGCTGTTTGCGGGCTACGCCGGGTTTGCGGCCTGGGTCTACAGCTGGCGTGGCATCAACCGGCTGGATGAGCTGATCCGCATTCCGCTGATCGAATACCTGGCGGTGTTTGTGCTGGCGGGGATTCTCTGGCTGTGTGTCTGGCTGGCCAGCCTGTTTACCCGGCGTGGGGCACGGGGCGCAATGCTGCCGACGGCGGGGCAAGGAGATTGATCAACTACGTACTGCGTACTGCGTAGTCTCAGAAAATACGCAGTACGTAGTTCGCAGTACGCAGTAATTATAGTAAATCCCCCAACGGCCCCAGGTTGAGGTTGAGTTCTTCGTTTTCCAGGCCAAAGGTTCGCTTGAGTTCTTCCATGCGAGCCTGGAGCTTCATAAAGGTCACCCCCAGCCGCTCGATCTCCTCTTCGCTCACGGTGCCTGCCTCGATGCGCCGCAACGCCTGCCGTTCCAACAATTGCCGCAACAGCTCAATCAGTGTGAGCACCAGCTTGGCCAGGCCCTTTTCCACGCCCTCCGGATCGGCGTTGACGCGCTGGGGCAGGCTGCTGCTGGCCTGGTCGAGTTCACGGGCAAACGCTTCCAGGTCACCGGGGTCGTTGAGGAGTTTAGCGGCCAGGCGGCTGGCCTCGTTGGCGTCGAATGGTTGGGTCATGGTGAGGATTGCGGGTTAGCGATTGGCGATTGGCGATTAAAAACCCGGCTTTTAGATTAAAGCAAGTTGGAGTTTGATAATCCGCTCTATTTGAGCCATATCTGATGCCACAAGCTGACCTTCTTGATTGCTAAGACGGAGTTTGCTAACTGTTGTGAGTTGATCGGCCATTGCTTTTTGCGGCTGGCCATTGACCATAACAATAACTTCACTCGGATACAATCGATCAACCTTTGTTGATAGAGGAACTACCTGTACGCGATTGAGATAACGATTTGCCTGGTTATTGCTGACAATAACAGCCGGACGTTGCTTTTTGATTTCACCCCCAACCGAGGGGTCAAAGTTTACCCACCACACTTCACCGCGTTGCATCGTGAGCATCTCCAACTGTAGCCTCAGACCATTCTAATGCGTCAGCCTCTCGCTCAACATCAGCCGCCATCGCTTGGTAGCCTGCTTCCAGATCGGCTTCAATAACATGGGGTCTCACGAGTTCTTCAATAAACTGACTAATCTTGCGCCGCCCAACAACTTTGTGCAGACCATCATAGACATCTTCATCAAGCGTGATGGTTAGTTTTTTCTGCATTGCGCACCTCACTTATACGTATTGATACACGTATTGTATTCCAAAAGCCACAAGAAAGCAAGCACGTTCGTATCAGCCTCTTCAAAAAGCCCTTGACATACCCATTCAAAAGTGGTATTATCAGTGTGTGGAAAATGACCAATGGAATAATGATGAGAGGAACATCTCTTGGACACAGACGAAAAAAAAATTAATGATGAAGCTCTTTCAGGATTTGCACCAAGTCACCCGCTGGTGAAGCAATATTTGGAAAGCCTTTCTGTTGGCTCCCGTAGGACGCTGCTACCAGCATTACAAAGAATTGCTTACTTACGATCAAATGGTAAAGATACCGTTTTTACGCACAATTGGGAAAGTATTGATACCAACGAAATGTTGCGGCTACAACAAAAACTCTTAGAAGAATACAAACCTGCTACTGTTAATAAAATGATGTCTGCTCTACGAGGCGTATTACGATATCTACCCCCTATTCCTTCTCTAAAAACATCATCTGCAGCACATAAAGGTAGAATGATTGGAGATTTAGCCATTAAAGCCTTATTAGGTGCTTGCGCGAAAGATCGCTCTCCTTTAGGTGCAAGAGATGCGGCCTTAATAGCTGTTTTTCTTGGAGCCGGCTTACGAAGGTCTGAAGCAATTTCGTTAAAGACTATTGACTACAGCTCAAATGAAAAGCAGTTATGGGTATACAAACGAGCA
>JALONX010000331.1 GCA_025454695.1 Chloroflexaceae bacterium | reverse complement strand
CCTTGTTCTTCTATCTGGCCCCGGTCTTCGGTCTCCGGTCTTCGGTTCCCTCCATACCTTGTTTCTCTCTGTGTTCTCTGTGCCCTCTGTGGCAAAACAAGCGTACCTTTCGCCGTCCTGCTGCGGTATAACAAGCAGATTTGCATGAACAAACCTGTAGCTAGCCGGTGTTGAAGGAGCATGTATGAACCGGGACGACTCGCCTGCCCTTGCGCCGCTCGTCACCCTGACGCCCTATGCCCACGAGACGGAAGAGGATTTTCACCAGCGTGTCGCGCGGGCGCTGAAAATTCTAACGCCCTTTTTCACCCTGCCGCTCGATCTGCAATTCCAGCGCAGCCAGGGCCAGCTCATCTGTCAGATTACGCCTGCCGCGCTGTGGTTGCCCAACCTTGGCTGGGTGGAGACGGCGTGAGGCGCGTAGAAACGTCACCACCTCAAGCTCGGCTGGCGGCGTGATAGCAGCCAGCATGTGCCCCACCAGCGCCTGCCCCAGCCCGTAGCGGCGCTGCCTTGCCGCCACCGCCAGCCAGCCAATGCGGTAGCGCGGTGCATGCGTTGCTGAGAAGAGCAGCCCGGCCAGCAGCGGCGACCCGGCGGGGCCATTGGACTCACGGATGCACAGTGCCGTTCCCCGCTCAATGTTGCGCTCCAGCGCCTGGTGAAAGCCCGGCTCTCCCACCATTGGCCCAAACAGATACTCGACTTCAGCGGCGAGGCCCAGCCAGTCCGGGATGTCGCCGGGTTGGGCGTGGATGATGTACAAGGAAACTCCCCCTCAAACTCCGTGTTGCTGCGTACTAGTCAGCTATCTATTGTACGATAAACGTATCGCACTTCACATCACGGCTACTGTCGCAAGCGAGACTGTCACCTTTGCACTGCCCTGCGTGTTACACAATATAACGAACACGACAAGGAGCGCAGCTTTGCACGAGCAATTTCTTTCTCGCCTCCAGCAGCAGGACGAAGCGGCGGTGACGGCCCTGGCGGAAGACCATGCGCCTGCGCTGTACCGCTATCTCTACTGCCTGACCCACGATGGCGAGGTGGCTGCCGACTGTGTGCAGGAAACGCTGCTCCGGGCCTATCGAGCGCTACCTAGCCTGGCCGCCGACTCGGCGCTGACGCCATGGCTCTTTACCATCGCTACCAATGTTGCCAGAAACTATCACCGCCGCCAGCAACTGGTGCGCTGGGTGCGGCTAGAATGGCTTCAGCTTAGCCACCAGTCACATGAACAGGCCGTGGTGCAACAGGCGCTGGTTGGGCAGATTCTCCAGCAGTTGCCGCTGAACTACAGAATCTGCCTGGTGTTGCACTACTGGCGCGGTCTTTCCTGCGCTGAGATCGGCGCCATTATGGGCAAAAGTGAGGCAAATGTCCGTAAGCTGCTCGAACGGGCACGGGAGCGTTTTCGCACCCTGTACGAAAGCGACTCAAGCAGCGACAAGGGGGAATATGATGAACACTAGCCAGCAGGATCAGGCCATTAAAGACGCTATCACAGGCTATGTGGATTCAATCCCAGTGCCTGCGCTTGTAACCAGCCGCCAGCAGCTCGAATTACGCCCGCGTCGGAATCAGCTTGGGCGCTGGTCGCCTGTGGCCGTCTTTGTCGTGCTGATGGTGGCGTTCTTCTTTACCGGCACCGCCGAGGCGGTCTACCAGCGTATTTTCGTCCTACACCAGCGCTCCCAACACGTAGCGAATCTTGAGACTGCATTCGGTAAGGCATCTTTTCAGGCCTGGATTTCCGATCAAGCCCAAGTTGACAATATTCAAGAGATCGGTGAAGGTCTGGGATACTCACTCATCATGTACTATAAAATCAATGGCGAAGAGGCGTTCTTTATTGATCAAAGTGCGGCCAGGGGTGGAGTTCCACGCTGGGATGATACAAAAATTGTGCAGCGGGATGTCAACATCCAGGGGAGTCCAGCGGTAATCTATGAATCGCCCGTGGTTAATGAACAAGGGGAAGTGGTTAATCGAATCAACAATCTCTATGTCATGCTAGACGAGACCAATGTGACGATAAAGTCGCCCCTCAACAAGTCGTTAAGCCCCGACGAACTCATCGCCATCGCCCAGGGCCTGCGGCGGGCAGCGCCGTAGCTGGCGCGGTGGCAAGGCCGCCACCGAATGAAAGCGGCGTCTGAAAGCCGCAAACACGTTTATGAACTTCAAGAATGAAAACGGGTAAACACTTTGGCCGTGGCCCTCAAGGGCGCGGCTCGGAGATGCGAAGCCCGCCTACGCGGGCTATACCGGATGTGATTTTAATCTTCATAAGCGCGTTGTACTGGAAATACCAGAAAACTTCGTTTACAGACCAATAAGTAGTTCGTCAACGAAGATTTCTTATGTTTCCAGATTAACACGCTTATGAGTTTTAAGGAATAAATCGGGTATACGCGCATGCCGTAGCCCTGAAGGGCACGGCTCTCATGTGCGAAGCCCGCCTACGCGGGCTATACCGGATGTAATTTTTAATCTTCATCAGCGTGTTTTGGTCTTCCAGACGCCGAATTCATTCGGTGGCTGAGGGAATGAGAAATACAAAAAGACTTTCTTGACACAATAATAAGTAGTCTGTAAAGAACGTTGCCTTGTCCTCAACGATGCGCGTTGTCATTCCGACCACAGGGAGGAATCTGCATTGCCGTGCATTGCAGACCCCTCACCTTCGTTCGGGGTGACATGGCCATCACTGCCAAAAGACGGCGTTGACAAACTAATAAGCGTGTTGCCTCAGTTCTCCAGGTTAATTAGTAAATCTCCCCTGTAGCGGGCGTGGGGCGAGGGTTGACAACACGCTCCACGTTTGCTACAGTTTTCGCACTTCCCATCAGGTCTTCATCTGCGCAAGGAGGGGTTATGGTGGGAAACAACAACACGCAGCAACGCAAGCTGGCCCTGCTCGGCGGGCTGGTCGCCATTGTGGGCTTGCTCCTGTTCCTGGTTGCCAGCCTGATCTTCCCCGGTGGGCCGCCTGCCGCCACCTTGCGCCTCGGTGACACGGCGGTGCAGGGCAGCCTGAGCAGCTACTGCTGGCGAGGCTTGCTGCGTGGCATATGCCGCGACTCATCGCCGCCCCAGTTGCGCCCCGCCATTGCCCGCGTGGTGACTCCAAACCATACAACATACGCCCGGCGACCATTGCATGCATAGCAATAGTCACCGGGCGCTTTCTGTGTGTTTCAGATTACGCAGTACGTAACGTTCCCATCAATGCATGTTCTCGATGATGGCGTTGGCAAACACCGACGTGCTGACCTCGGTCGCGCCGCTCATCAGGCGCGCGAAGTCATACGTCACCACCTTCTGGGCGATGCTCTGTTCGATGCCGTTGATGATCATGTCGGCGGCTTCCGTCCAGCCCATGTAGCGCAACATCATGTCGCCGCTGAGGATGACGCTGCACGGGTTGACTTTATCGAGGTTGGCATACTTGGGTGCGGTGCCGTGAGTCGCTTCAAAAATGGCATGGCCAGTGACGTAGTTGATGTTTCCGCCGGGGGCAATGCCAAAGCCGCCGACCTGGGCCGCCAGCGCGTCGCTCAGGTAGTCGCCGTTCAGGTTCAGCGTGGCAATCACATCGAAGTCTTCCGGGCGGGTTAACACCTGTTGCAGGGTGATGTCGGCAATCGCATCTTTGATGAGGATTTTGCCGCTGGCAAGAGCGGCCTTCTGCTCAGCGTTGGCTGCCGCTTCGCCCTTTTCGGCCTTGGCCCGCTCCCACTGGTTCCAGGTATACACCTTGTTGCCAAAGGCCCGCTCCGCCAGGTCGTAGCCCCAGTCGCGGAAGGCACCCTCGGTGAACTTCATGATGTTGCCCTTATGCACCAGGGTCACGCTGCGGCGGTGGTGGTCAATCGCATATTGAATAGCCGCCCGCACCAGGCGCTCGGTGCCAACATGGCTCACCGGCTTAATGCCAATGCCCACTTCCACATCGGCCTCGGCAGGCATGCCAGCCATAGCGAGATAGTCGTTGGCCTTTTTGGCCGTGCCAAAACGGACTTTGCTAAAATCTTTAGGAAAATGCTCTTCCAGAAAATCAAGTACTTTCTGGGCTTCGGGCGTCCCGGCTTTATATTCCACCCCGGCGTAAATGTCCTCGGTGTTCTCGCGGAAAATCACCATGTCTACCAATTCGGGCCGCTTCACCGGCGAGGGCACCCCTTCAAAATAGCGCACCGGGCGCAAACAGACGTAGAGATCGAGCAGCTGGCGCAGGGCCACGTTGAGCGAACGAATGCCACCGCCAACGGGTGTGGTGAGCGGGCCTTTGATGCCCACCAGATACTTTGAGAACAACGCCACCGTTTCGTCTGGTAGCCAGCTGCCGGTTTCGGTAAAGGCCTTTTCGCCTGCCAGCACCTCCATCCAGGCAATTTTGCGTTGGCCACCGTAGGCCTTTGCCACCGCTGCATCAAACACACGCACGCTGGCCCGCCAGATGTCCGGCCCGGTACCGTCGCCCTCAACAAAGGGAATCACCGGACGATCCGGCACATGCAACCGACCGTTGCTAATGGAAATGGCCTCACCGCCCTCCGGGGCCACAAAGTAAGGTGTCATCGTATTTCTCCTCTGGGGCTTCCGCCCATGTTGCGAGGCTTCGATTATACCATGTTCTTTGTGTGGTTCGGCACAAGTTACACGCTCGTTGGCGGTAATGTTCAAACTTCATCCGCAGATTACGCAGATTACACAGATGAAGGCAGATCAAAATCTGCGTAATCCGCGTAATCTGCGGATGTTTCATTTACGCTAGCTTCACCGTGCCAAAGACACTGGCCAGATTCTTTGTTCCTGTTGACACAAAGCCCGAATAGGGTATAATTTCACATAGAACTATGTGGTAAATGTCACAAATAGCCGGGTGAACCATGCTCACCGATTTTCTGCCCATTCTGGTGCTGTTTCTTGTTGCGGCCTTTATCGCCGTTTTTGTAATCGTCGTCTCCTCGCTGCTTGGCCCGCGCAAGTCAACGGCCCGCAAGTTGGCACCCTACGAGTCGGGCATGGAGCCGATTGGCCCCGCGATCACTCGCATTCCAGTGAAATTTTATGTTGTGGCGATGCTGTTTATCGTCTTCGACATTGAAGTGGTCTTTTTCTTTCCCTATGCGCTGGTTTTCCGCGAGCTTGGGGTGCCTGGTCTAATTGGCTTTGGTGTGTTTTTCCTGGTGCTAATTGCAGGCTTTATTTACGAGTGGAAGAAAGGCGCGTTGAAATGGGAATAGAAGAAAAAGCTGGCAACCTTGGTGTTGTTACAACAAGTCTGGAAACCGTGGTGAATTGGGGCCGTACCAATGCCATGTGGCCGCTGCTGTTTGGTCTGGCCTGCTGCGCGATTGAGATGATGGGCGCTCAGGGTAGTAACTACGACCTTTCGCGCTTTGGCATGGAGCTGAACCGGGCCTCGCCCCGTCAGGCCGACCTGATGATTGTGGCAGGGCGGGTGAGCCGCAAAATGGCCCCGGTGGTGCGCCGCCTCTACGACCAGATGCCCGAGCCGAAGTGGGTAATCGCTATGGGCGATTGCGCCGCATGTGGTGGGGTGTTTAACAACTACGCCATTGTGCAGGGCGTAGATGAAGTGGTGCCGGTGGACGTGTATGTGGCGGGCTGCCCCCCGCGCCCCGAAGCCCTGATTGACGGCATTATGATGCTGCATGAAAAGGTGAAGCGCGAGAAAATCAGCGGCGTGCGCGAAGACGCCCCCATTCGGATTACAAGCAAGAATCAGTTGATACAAGTGAAGTAGATTGTACTGCGTACTACGTATTGCGTAATTACATTGCTTGGCATTGAATCTTACGCAGTACGCAGTACGCAGTACGCAGTAGAATATGGATAACACAACCCTCCTCCACCGTGTGCAGTCGGCATATCCGGCGGCCATTCTTGCCAGCAGCGAGTTTCGCGGCGAACTCAGCCTGGTGCTGCGGCCCGAGGCGCTGCTCGATGTGGCCGCGTTTCTGCGCGATGAGCCGGAGTTGAACTATACCTTTTTGGAGAACCTGTGCGCGGTGGACTACCTGGGACGTGAGCCGCGCTTTGAGGTTGTCTATCATCTGCTGTCAGTGAATAATAGCCACCGGGTGTGCCTCAAGGTGGGCGCAGCGGAAGAGCACCCGTTGGTACCCTCGCTCACGCCGCTGTGGCCCACCGCCAACTGGCAGGAACGGGAAGCCTTCGATTTGATGGGCATTCAGTTCAGCGGCCATCCAGCGCTGGAGCGCATCCTGATGCCGGAAGACTGGATTGGCCACCCGCAACGCAAAGACGTGCCGCTTGGCTATGAAGAGGTGGCCTTCACCTTTAACCAGGAAAAGATTTACGCCCAGAAGCCATTTGCGAAAGAGTAAAGCATTGAGAGTTGAGAATTGAGCGTTGAGAATGTAGTTGTCTGATTGAGTCATTTCTCCATTCTCACTTCTCCATTCTCAATTCTGCGAGGCCCTTATGACTTTGATCGAAACCAACCTCCACGTTCCCGCGCCGAGCGAGATCACCGAGCCTGCCCGCCGGGGCGAGCGTGAAACGATGGTGCTGAACATGGGGCCACACCACCCCAGCACCCACGGCGTGCTGCGGCTGGTGCTGGAACTTGATGGCGAAACCGTCGTCAACGTGGCACCCGATGTGGGC
>JALONX010000330.1 GCA_025454695.1 Chloroflexaceae bacterium | reverse complement strand
GCCGCCGTCAACGAAGGCGACTTTGGCTTACAGGCGGGCTTGTTTACCAACGACATGAAGCTGATCTGGCGGGCCTATGAGTCGCTGGATGTGGGCGGGGTAATCGTGAATGATGTGCCGACCTGGCGCGTTGACCACATGCCCTACGGCGGCGTTAAGCAGAGCGGCTTCGGGCGCGAAGGAATCAAATACGCCATCGAGGAAATGACCGAACTCAAACTGCTGGCCCTGAACCTGGCCTGATGATTTGCCACAGAGCGCACAGAGGTCACAGAGATATGCTATTTGCTAATTCCCTCTGTGTTCTCTGTGGCAAGAGCCAAAATATCACTCGCTCTGCGGCTCGTCGTCGTGTTCATCGTAGTAGCGGGCGAAACCGGCCAGGGCCATCTGCACCAGAAAGGGCGAAACCTCATTGCCGAAGGTGGTGCGGAAGGCGTTATAGTCAATCGCAACCGCCTCTTTCCACTGCCCTGCATCCACAAACTGGGGCAGGTAGCGCTTCAACTGGCTCGCCATGGCCCCGCGCACCCGCGAGGTGGCGATGTATAACACAGCGTTTCGCAGATAATCGGCAAACTCGTTTTCGTTGCCCTCGTCCACCACGGGCGGCTCGCCGTGGGCATCAATCATCTGCTCAACCAGCCAATCCTCCATGTGCATGGGCGCAAAAACCTCGTTGCGAAACAGCTCGATGCTGAAGATGTTCGCCGCTGAGGGATCCTGGTGAAATTCTATCGCCAGGCGGCGCTGTTCGCGCAGGGCCTTGGAAGCTACATCAATGCGCTGGAGTTCGGCGGCGTCGGGCGCTTTTTCTAGCCATGTCCCCTCGCAGGTGGTGAGGCTGGCAGCATATTCTGCCTGCTCACGCCGTTCCCGCTTCATTCGTGCTTGCCTGCCCATGGTGCTCTGCTACTTTCTATTTACTCTGCGGCCTCCGCGTCCGCCGCGCCAAAACACATCAGGCTCTAGTATAACCCAGAAATGGATAGTGCGTAAAAGTATATTATGTTGATAAAGAACTTGACTTTGCCCCATCCATAGCGATACAATATCTACACTGAAGTAGTGATCACAGAAGGGGGACGTGCATGCGCGTGTACAACAACATCACCGAACTGGTGGGCAATACGCCGTTGGTACGCTTAAACCGAGTTAACGACTCACAGGCCACCATTCTGGCCAAGCTGGAGTTTTTTAATCCCGCTAGCAGTGTGAAGGATCGGATTGGCCTTTCGATGATTGAAGCCGCCGAAAAGGCCGGGGTGATTACGCCTGGCGAGACGATTCTGGTGGAGCCAACCAGTGGCAACACCGGCATTGGCCTGTCGATGGTGGCGGCGGCCAAGGGTTATCGCCTCATCCTCACCATGCCGGAAACGATGAGCGTGGAGCGGCGCAAGCTGCTGCGTGGTTTTGGAGCCGAACTGGTGCTGACGCCCGGTTCCGAAGGCATGCCAGGGGCCATCCAGCGGGCCGAGCAGATTCTGGCTGACTTACCGAATGGCTTTATGCCTCAGCAGTTTAAGAACCCGGCTAACCCCGAGGTGCATCGGCACACCACCGCCGAGGAGCTGTGGCGCGACACCGACGGCCAGATTGACATCCTGGTGTCGGGCGTGGGCACCGGCGGCACCATCACCGGCGTGGCCGAGGTGCTTAAGGCCCGCAAGCCCTCCTTCAAGGCGATTGCGGTTGAGCCGGAAGCGTCGCCGGTGCTGTCGGGCGGCAAGCGTGGCCCGCACAAGATTCAGGGCATCGGCGCAGGCTTTGTGCCCGACGTGTTAAACACCGGCATCATTGATGAGATTGTGCAGGTGAGCAACGAGGACTCGTTTGACACGGCCCGGCTGCTGGCCCGGGAAGAGGGGCTAATGGTGGGCATCAGCAGTGGCGCTGCGGCCTGGGCGGCGCTGAACGTGGCCCGCCGCCCGGAGAATGCGGGCAAACTGATTGTGTTTGTGGTGCCGAGCAACGGCGAGCGCTACCTCAGCACGGCCCTTTACAGCGACGAGTAAATTATCGTACTGCGTATTGCGAACTACGTACTGTGTAACTTGATTTTACGCAATACGCAGTACGCAGTACCTTACTCCATGTCAATAATCCGCACCGGGCGGCGGGGTTGGGCGGTTGCAGCAAAATTGTCGAGCACGCCATCGCCCAGCTTCAAAAACCGCACGGCCAGCCAGGCCAGGGTGAAGGTCGGAATGGGGCCGCTGAAGGGTATCAGCGCCTCGATGGCGGCTTTGTTGCGCAGGGCAGGTAACCCCATCCGATCCAGCACCAGCCACACAAGCGGGGCCGAAAAAACGTCAAGCCCGAAGTCAAGCAGATCGAGCAGCACCACCAGCACCAGCGGCACATGGCGCAGGGTGGTGAAAAAGCCCGCCTCAGGCGGCACCCGCAGCTGCCGCATGCTCCGGTAGATCAGCGCTAGCCCAACCAGCGCCACCAGCAGACATATTCCCATTGCAAGTAGCAATATCTGCCCCAATTGCCACATAGAATCAAGCATTTCGTTTTCCTCTTGTGCGCCGCTCCAAAACCCGCACCGCATCGCGTTCAATCAATACGACGGCAATTACGCTTACAGGTCACGGTTTTTGGAACAGCGTTCCGACTTTTTGCCGATGTGCCAGACGCACAGGCATGCTACACTTTGTGTGCCAGCAGTTTGACGCCCCAACATGCGCCGAAGTTGCAGTTATGCCCTACGCGATGGGATGAAACGCCACACAACGTAGGCCACCACTGGTACACAAATTGCCAGAGTTAGTGTTGAGAGTTCTAGCACGGCACCAAAACGAGGCTGACCAATATCGAGTACTGCCAACGGCGCAACAAGCGGGGTTGTCAGGGCATAGACAGCTTCAACAAAGGGGTTGCCGGGGCGAGCAGCAAACAGGCGCAACACAAAACGGGTTATGAGCAGACTCTCGACCAGGCCAACCAGCCAGATTAGCCCGTTTTGAAGAAAGCTGGCCGTTTTAAGAAACTTTTTTGAGCCAGATTGCGTCATATAAGAAGAGTTCTCATTCCAATATCAGATTCTTTTGACAAAAATTATATGGCAGTTTGATGACAATTCTGCTACACTACGCATGGTCAACCCGTCATCGCTCTACTCTCCACCATACAACCGCCGATGACGACCTCGTTAGTCTACCACATTGTTGCATGCATTGAATCGGCGGTTTTTAAGCGCACCTATAACTAGTAGGATGCACTTCTAAGGAGCAATGTCGTGATCCAGGCAAGCACCCCCACTGTTGATGGATTACTGCTGGAACGGCCTCAGGCCCGCGTGTGGCGCTTGAGTCCCCGTGTATTCTGGTCGCTTGTCGGTGTTGAAATGGTTATTCTGGCCGCAGCACTGCTCTGGGCACTGAATATGCTCCCAGCCAGCACCCCGCTGACGGCAAGTGGCAATATTGTGTATGTGCAAGATGCAGTGTGGGCGCGGCTGATGGGTACGGTCAACGACCCGCTCATCGAGGTGCAGCCAGGCATCAACGTGCGCGAAAGCAACATGCGCGGCTTGAGCGTGGACGGCACAACCTACTTCTACTATGTGGAAGGTAACCAGAACTTTGACCCGCTGAGCCGTGGGGCCGTGAGCGAAAATCAGGTGGACGTGCTGCTGCGCGACACCCGTGGCCCACTCCCGCTGGTCGTCTACACCATTCCAAACAATCAGAACTAAACCCCATTCAAGCGAGCGTAAACGAAAAGGGCTACTGGCGCACCTGCCAGCAGCCCTTATTTTTTATCTGGCCCGTGTTCGCCGCGCCGCAAGAAGAAATCCATAATCTCCTTGTCGGCCTTGCGTTTGGCCCGCCGCTTCGCCGCCCGCCGGGCCAGCGGCACCACCCGGTTCAGCACATCATACAGTGGCTCTTCTAGCCCCGGCATAGCCGCCAGCAGGCCACTAAATGCATCCCACGCAAAGCCCCGCTGATGCAGATGAGCCGCAATCAGATCGGCACGCTCCGGGCGCTCGCGCACCAGTTCCAGCACCAGTAGATATTCCAGCGGCAGCAGCCCAACCGCCACCTCGCCCGCGTCGCTGGGCAAACTCACGAGGGTACGGCGGGGCCACCACACATGCAAATCACAGTGCAACGTGCCCAACGCCCCACGGGAACGGGCATCGGCCAGCAGATCTACTTCTACGCCGTTGAAGCTGAACCTGGCCCGCAGTCCGGTAAGTTTAGCATCATCAACCGGAGCTAGCAACTGCACCACGCTAACCGGCTGATCGCCCGCCGTCAACACGGCAGCAACATGCTCGGCCCCCGTCGCATCACTCACCAGGTCGAGGTCGCGGGGCGGGCGCGGCAGGGCCAGGCCATGCAACGCTAACGCTGCACTACCGCCGACAAGCCAGCGCAGTTTCGGCACAGCGGCGAGGCGTTGAGCAACCATGAGCAACACGCTATTGAGTTGGGGGGGAAGGGAAAACATAGATAGTTACGAGTTACGAGTTACGAGTTACGAGTTACGAGTTTTCAGTGCAACGTGCTGACTATTGATTTACGCAGTACGTAGTAAGCACCACGAGATCGATTCTACGGCGTTTCTCAATTCTCAATTCTCAACTCTCAACTCTCAACTCCCTTACACTGTCAACAAAATCGGGCCGTCCTCGGTAATGGCAATGGTGTGTTCAAATTGAGCCGAGCGGGAGCCGTCAGCGGTGCGCACTGTCCAGCGGTCAGGATCTGATTTTGTGCCGGGTTTGCCTGCGTTGACCATTGGCTCAATGGTGAACACCATGCCGGGCCGCAGCCGCAAGGTGGCTTTTGGCTCGTCGTAGTGCAGCACGGTTGGTTCTTCATGCAAGTTCCGGCCCAGGCCATGGCCGGTGTACTCGCGCACCACCGAAAAACCCTGCGACTCAGCATGGCGCTGGATGGCCGCGCCCACATCCCGCAGGCTGTTGCCAGGGCGAGCCTGCTCGATACCGCGCCGCAGGCACTCCTGAGTCGTTTCCAGCAGCTTCTGGGTGCGTGCGTCCACCTGGCCCACCGGGTAGGTCACACATGCGTCGCCGATCCAGCCATTGAGCCGCAGACCAATGTCCACCCCGATGATGTCGCCCTGCCGCAATTTGATGCGGGGACTGGGAATGCCGTGACAGATCACATCGTTGACGGAAGCGCAAATGGAGCCGGGAAACGGCGGGAAGGGCGGCTCGCCCCGACGCACCGTGCGGTGGCCCGGCGGGATGTAGCCCTTGTACACGGGTTCGGCCCCGTGGCGGCGGATAAATTCTTCGGCAATGGCATCTAGTTCGGCGGTCGTCACCCCGGGCCGCACATAGTCGCGCAGCATTTCAAACGTTTCTCGAACAAGGTGGCCCGCCGCACGCAGCATCTCGATCTGCTGCTGAGACTTGAGCGTCACCGGCATATGTCTTACTCTCCTTATACTTCTGGAAGGGGCGGGCGCGGCAACAGCCCGGCCTGTTCCACCACCCAGGGCATCGCTTTCGTCCAGCCGACGGACATCAGATGCACGCCCGCCACACCTTCGACACTCAGCAAATCTTGCACCAGCTCGGCAGCCAGCTTCACGCCCTCGTGTTCGGGGTCGCTACAGCCCTGCATGCGGTCAATCACCGCGTCGGGCATCAGCGTGCCGGGCAAATGGTCACGCAGAAAGATAGCCGACTGCGCCGAACGAATAATCATTATACCAGCCAGAATGTGTGAGCGCTGGTGCAGCCCGGCGGCCCGCACATCGGCCATCCACTGGCGAAAACGGGCCACATCAAAGATCAGCTGGGTTTGAATAAACTCGGCCCCCGACTCAATCTTTTTCTCCAAACGGGCGGCCCGTTCGATGTTCGGGTTGGCCACGCCGCCAAGAAAGAAGGCGGGCGCATCCTTCAGGGCTGTACCCGATTGAAAACAGCTCTGGTCGCGCATGGTGCGCAGCATGCGGATGAGCTGAAACGAGTTCACATCCAGCACATTCTTCGATTCAGGATGGTCGCCGATGCGCGGATGGTCACCCGTCATACACAGGTAGTTGCGCACGCCCAGGGCCGCACCACTCAGCACATCAGACTGAAGGGCGATGCGGTTGCGGTTCTGGCAGGTCATCTGCACAATCGGCTCCAGGCCAATCTGGTGCATGACTGCACCTGCGCCGAGGGCTGACATGCGGGCCACCCCGCGCTGGTTGTCGGTCAGGTTCACGGCGTCAACATAGCCACGCAGGTTGTTGCCAAGCCGCTCAAGCACCTCGCGGCTGGCCCCTTTGGGCGGGGCAATCTCACCCGTGACGACTATCTGGCCCGCGGCGAGGCGGCGTTGCAGGCTGCTATGCATGATGTTTTTCGTTGTATCTCAGGTTGTTGTTCATTTCACAAAAGGCACTTTCTCTGTTATAGCACGCACGTAGAGGACTGTCAAAAGGAATGCCGACCGGAGACCGGAGACGGAAGTAGAGATGTGGGAGATGTGGGAGATGTGGGAAATGTAGAAACAACCCGACAACCCAACAACCCGACAACGAATACTCAGCACTCAGCACCCTTCGCCTTCGCTCAGGGCAGGCTCAGCACTCAGCACTGAGATTGAGTTCGTGCCCAGGCAGCCTTCGGTGCAGACGAGGGCGATGCCGCCGCAGAGTAGCGGGGCGTGGTTATCATGCACATCAAACAGTGGCT
>JALONX010000329.1 GCA_025454695.1 Chloroflexaceae bacterium | reverse complement strand
CGCCGCGCAGGCGGAACAAACGCCACAAACGACTGACAAGCAGGTTAGCTCAGAGAATCTCCAATCTCCAATCGCTCATCTCTCAAGAAAACGTCAATTCCCATATCGCCGCGCCCGGCCCAAATTCCAGCACGTACAGGCGGTTTTCAACCAGCACTGCGTCAATCGGGTTTTTGAAACCACGGGCGAATTGCTCGGTGGTTGCTACATAATTATCGCCCTGTTTCGTCAACACTATGTGCAGCACATCCTGGCCTGCGTCGCTGAGCGTGCCGCCCGCCGCGCCCCAACTTAACACAAAAGCACTGAGCGACCCTTCCGCACTCCGCAGGTCGGCGGGCATACCGCTGGTGCCAGCAAAAACCAGGCCCAGCGGCGAGCGGTGCGGCGTGAAGGTGAAGAGTGGCTTGCCCTCAGCGGCGGCCTCGCGCTGGCTACCATCCTCAGCGCGGTACTGGGTGGCGGCGGGGCCACGGTTGGCAATCGGCTCGGCAAACGGGCCGGGCGGCGGCGGGAAGTCCGGGTCGTTGCGGTAGGTGCCGCTCTTCACCGCCGTAAAATCGTCTGAAAGGAGTTTATCCTTGCTGCTGTCATAATTGGCAAACTGTTGCTTGTTGGCCATGTCGCCAAAGCGCCAGGGAAAGCCATAGTGCCGCCCTTCCTGGAGCCAGTTCAGCTCGTCGGGGTAGTCGGCGTCGGGGCCGTTGTCCACCGCAAACAGCTCGCCGTTGGGAGCAAAAGCCATGTCGTAGGCGTTGCGGGTGCCACGGGCGAAGACCAGTTTCTGCGCCTCAAGGGCGGCTTCGTCGTTGGGCAGGCTCAGATCGGTGGCATCAATCGGCAGGCGGAAGACGCGGGCCGTCAGGGCTACCTCGCGGGTGTTGGGGAAGACGCCGTCGTTGCTCTGCACCTCGCCGTGGTCGGTTCGCGAGCCGCTGTTGACGAAGAGCCACTGGCCGTCGGGACTCACGGCCAGGCCATTAAACACATGGTCAAAGGGCGTGCCGCTGAGCGGGTAGGGCGCGGTGGTAGCCAGGGTTTGCCATGTAAAACCGCCGTCGCCGGGCCGCCCGCGCCGAACAATGGCCTGCGTTTCGTGGTCGCCCACCGGGCGGTTGGCCGTCACGTAGAAGACTCCGTCCGGCCCGATAGTCATCCCGGCCAGGTTGCCGTCGCTAATGGCGCTGGCAGCTGCCACCAGCACCGGCTCGGTAGTGGATTGCACATCTATGCGGTAGATGCCGTTGCCCGGACTCAGCATGTAGAGTGCGCCATCGGTGGGGTTGTGGGCCAGGCCCACCGCGCCAGGGTTCACACTGGCCACTTTGCGCAGCGCCACCCCATCGCGCAACAGGGTTGGGCCGCCCGCGAAGGGTTGCCGTTCAAGCGCTGCACGTGGCGCGGGCGACGGCGCGGGCGCGGCGGCCTGGGGCGGTGCGCCACAGGCGGCCACAGTCAGGGCCGCCAGCACAATAACCAGTAAAATTCGCTGTACCAGTGGGTTGCCATGCCGCATTGTGTCCCCCGCAAGCAGAGCCAGGCGCACCACGGTGCAGCTGCCAACTCTGGCAAAGAGATTAAATGACTTATCGAAGTGTTATAAAAATGATAGTTGACAGGGAATGAATTCTGGCTTAGAATTGTAGCATTTCCCGCAGAAAAAGGCAATAAGGAGATTGGAGGAGGTGCCATAGCGTCAAACTCATTATATCTCTTGTTCTGATCCGCTTGTAGGCAATGTTGCTAATGAAGACCTGCTCATTGATGAGAGGAACCCATGGTCAGAATCAAACTCTTCTCCGTGTTTGCCCTGGTTACGCTCGTTCTGGCGGCATGTGGCGGCGGCGCTGCCACCACCCCAACCCAGGCCCCGGCGGCGCAAGCCACCACTGCCCCCGCCGCGCAAGCCACGCAAGCGCCTGCCGCGCAAGCGACTCAGGCTCCGGCAGCGCAAGCCACGGCTGCCCCGGCTGCCACCGCTGAACCACAACCAATCTCCGCTGGCCCGCTCAAAGATGTTCCGCGCAATCAGACCCTGATCCTTGGCTGGAGTATGACCTCGCCGATTGGCGTGGTGAACCCCTGGGCCGTGCCGGGCTACACTCATCAGGAACTCAACAACCTGCTCTGGGAACCGCTGATGTACTTCGGTATTTTTACCGACAAGGAAATCCCCTGGATTGCCGACAGCATGGAGTACACCAAACCGGACTTCACCGCCTTGCAGATCAAGCTGAACAAGGACGCCATGTGGAGCGACGGCACGCCTATCACCTCGAAGGACGTGGCGTTTACCTTTGAAGGGCAGATGAAGAACGACAAGCTGCCCTACCATGCGTCATTTGAGCAGTTTGTGGACAAAGTTGAAACTCCCGACCCGCTGACGGTGAATGTGACCTTTAAGCAGCCCGCGCCCCGCTTCAAGTTTGAGGTGCTGACGCTCAAGTTCGACACGGGTATTCCGATTGTGCCTGCCCATGTGCTGGAGAAACAGGCCGATGTGAATGCCTACGCGGGCGGCCTGGAAATGGCCACATCTGGCCCCTACAAGCTGGTGAACTGGGACAGAACCCAGAAGATTTTCGACCTGCGTGAGGACTGGTGGGCGGTCAAGGCCGGGCGCTCGGAGCTGCCTGCCGTCAAGCGCGTGGTGGTGGTGAACATCGGCGGCCAGGTGGGCCAGAACATGGACACCATCGCCCAGCGCATTGTTAACAACGAGATGGACTCGGCCCTTGACATGCGCAGCGCCGTGATTGGCAACATTCTGAACCAGAACCCCAAGGTGACGACCCACTCCGGTAACGAGCCGCCCTACGGCTATCTGGACTGGTGGCCCAACTCGCTCTGGATGAATACTCAACTGGAGCCGTATAACGACCCCAGGGTGCGCCGGGCGATTAGCCTCAGCATCAACCGCGATCTGATTGACGAAGTGGTGTATGAGGGGGCAAAAATCTCCACCATTTACCCCTTCCCGCTCTATCCTGGCCTGCAAAAATTTGTGGACAGCCCGGCGGTGAAGGCGCTGGAGGAGAAGTATCAGCCGCGCAGGTTTGACCTGGAGGAGAGTGCGCGATTGATGACTGAGGCCGGCTTCACCCAGAACGGCGCAGGCCTGTGGGAAAAGAACGGCCAGACGGTGAATGGCGTGATCAACGGTTTTGAAGGCATTCACAGCGACATTGTGCCAGTGCTGGTGGAAATGCTGAAAGCAGGTGGCTTTGATGCCAACGTGAACTTCGGCACCGACGCCTTCCAGAACATGGCCGACGGCAAGCCGGGCTTCTACATGTTCGGTCACGGCGCGAGCCTGAAAGACCCCTATGCTGCCCTGGAACTGTTCCACGGGCGCTTCAGTGCCTCGATTGGCACCAGTGCAGGCAACAACCGCTTCTCGCGCTACAAGAACGAGGAGTACGACAAGATTTTGGACGAAATGGCCCCGCTCTCGTCAGACGATCCGAAGTTCCAGGAACTTGCGGCCCAGGCGCTCGAAATCTACTGGCGCGACCAGATTGACGTGCCGATCATCCAGTGGCTGCACCGCATTCCCTACAACCAGACCTACTGGACGAACTGGCCCACCGCTCAGAACCCGGCTTCTGGCGTCAACGGTGCCTTCTGGGCCCACACCGGCATGCTGGTCATCACCGGCCTCAAGCCAGCGCAGTAAGGATTGACGATCTTGGGTTGTGGATGTTCGATTGCCCCGCTTGCGCTCAATCGAACATCCACAATGCAGCTCCATGTCATTCCGAACGAAGTGAGGAATCTTCATTGCAATGCCTTGAAGACCCCTCACTCCGCTCGGGGTGACAACGACAATCACTGTAAAAATCTTCATGTGCGGACGAATAATTACGGTTGCTGATGTTGGATGTTCGATTTTGGATTACGCCGCACGTCTGGACAATCTAAAATCGAACATCCAACATCCAAAATGGTAAAGCGATGAGCCTCCGCATAATTCTCAAACGCATTGGCTTTCTGGTGCTGGTGGTGTGGGCTGCCGCAACCATCACCTTTTTTATCCCGCGTATCTCGCCGCGCAACCCCATCCGCGAGCGCATGGCCGAACTAGCCCGCACGGGCGGCTTCTCGGGCCAGGGCATGGAAGAGGTGATCGCCTCGTACAGTGCCCGCTTTGGCCTGGATAAGCCGCTGCTGCAACAGTATGTTGATTACATGTCCGGGGTGGCCCGCCTTGATTTTGGCGTCTCGCTGAACAAATTCCCCAAAACCACGGTTGAACTGATTGCTGAGGCGTTGCCCTGGTCGCTGGGGCTGATGCTGGCGACCACCGTGATCGCGTTTGTGCTGGGGATGCTGCTAGGCGCGGTTGCCGCCTGGCCCCGTGCGCCGAGCTGGCTGCGCAGCTTCGCCACGCCCTTTGTGCTGTTTATGGGCGTGCCGCCGGTGCTGATGGGCGTGCTGTTGCTCTTCTTTGTGGCCTTCCGGCTCAAGTGGTTGCCCCTAGGTGGGGCCTACTCCATCGGCACGGTGCCCGAATTCAGCCTGGGGTTTATTCTCGACCTGGCCCGCCACCAGATTTTACCTGCTACGGCGCTGATTCTTGGCTCGGTGGGCGCGTGGGTGCTTTCCATGCGCGGCATGGGCATCACCATTCAAGGTGAGGATTATGTAAATTTCGCCGAGCATAAGGGCCTCAACGGCTTCACCATCTTCCGCGACTACTACCTGCGCAATGCCCTGCTGCCCCAGGTGACGGGGCTGGTGCTGGCGCTTGGCACGGTGGTGCCCTCGGCCATTGTCACCGAACAGATTTTTGGCCTGCCCGGCATTGGCTCGGTGCTAAACGACGCCATTCGCGCCAACGATTTTACAGTCATCTACGGCATTGTGCTGTTTATTACCATTGCCGTCGCCGTGATGATGGTATTGCTGGAATTTCTCTACCCGCTGCTCGACCCACGCATTCGCCAGGAGGCATAAATGTCTCTCGCAAAGCCGCAAAGGCGCAAAGTCAGCACAGGCATATTCATGTTCCATCTTTTGCAAACTTAACGCCTTTGCGAGAGCTGAAAAACAGCCTCGTCACTCGTCACTCGTCACTCGTAACTTGAACTATGGCAACTATCGCCCTTCCTCAAACCGAAGTTAAGCAGCCAGGCCGCCTGACGCTGCTGCTGCGCTATCTACGGCGCAACCCCGGCCTGCTGGTGGGCCTGCTGATGCTGCTGGGCCTGGTGGCCTTCACCGTCATCGGCCTGCTCACGGTGAACACGGCCCAGGCCTACCCCTTGCAGGTGCGGGTGCGCCAGCCGCCAAGCTGGCAATATCCCTTCGGCACCGACTTTTTCGGGCGCAACTTGCTGGCAGCTATGGTGGTGGGCATGTGGCAAACTGCCCTGATCGGCGTGCTGGCCGGGGCGGGCGGCACGCTCATCGGCGTCATCCTGGGCTTTATCTCGGCCTATTTCGGCGGCTGGCTCGACGCGGTTATCAAAGGCGTCTGCTCGATTCTCACGCCCATCCCGGCCCTGCTGATTCAGGTCGTTATCGCCAGTTCGCTCGACAAGCGCGATGTGACGATCTACACCATGGCCTGGATTGTGGTGATGCTGGCCTGGATGGGGCCGACGCTGGTGGTGCGCTCGCAGGTGCTGACGATGAAAGAGCGCCAGTTTGTGGCGGTGGCGCGCCTTTCCGGCATGAGCGACCTGGGCATCATCTTTAAGGAGATTTTGCCCAACCTACTGCCGTTTATCGCCGCCGCCTTTGTGGGCCAGGTCTTTGCCGCCGTGTTTGCCTCGTTCTATCTGGCGGTGCTGGGCCTTGGCCCGCTGCGCGAACCGCTGCTTGGCAACATCATCTGGGCGGCGCAAGGCCAGGGCGCGTTCTTCAACGGCTGGTGGTGGTGGCCCATCGCGCCCGCCGTGGCGATGATCCTCATCCTGGGTTCACTGGCGCTGATCAACATGGGGCTGGATGAGTTAGCCAATCCTCGTGTACGTCGTTCGGAATAGCATTATGAACAATCCTGTCCTTCGTGTGGTCAATTTGCAGGTGAGCTACTACACCGACGCCGGGCGGGCGCGGGCACTCGATGGCGTGAGTCTGGAACTCAACGCGGGCGAAAAGCTGGGCCTGGTGGGCGAGTCTGGCTCGGGCAAAAGCACCATGGCCCTGGCAATGATGCGCATGATCAAGCCGCCGGGCCGGATTGAAGGCGGCCAGGTGCTGGTGGACGGCACCGACCTGACCACGCTGGCAGATGATGACATGCTCAAGGCCCGCCTGAGCAAAATCGCCTATATTCCCCAGGGCGCGATGAATTCGCTCAACCCGGTGATGCGCATTGGTGCCCAGATGGTGGATGCGATCAAGGCCCACGACCCGAAGGCGAGCAAGACGAGTATGGAAGAGCGGGCGATGAAGGCGCTTGAGTCGGTGGATTTGAAGCGCAGCGTCTTCCGCATGTTTCCCCACGAGCTGAGCGGCGGCATGAAGCAGCGCGTCTGCATCGCCATTGGCATCCTGCTTCAGCCCAAGGTCATCATCGCCGATGAGCCGACCAGCGCTCTGGACGTGGTGACGCAGCGCCAGGTGATGGAGACGCTTGACCATGTGCAGCAGCAACTCGGCGCGGCGATCATCCTGATCGGCCACGACATGGGCCTGATGGCCCAGTTTGTAGACAAGGTAGCGGTGATGTATGCCGG
>JALONX010000328.1 GCA_025454695.1 Chloroflexaceae bacterium | reverse complement strand
TCTTCATCTAAGCCTTATTCCAATTGGCTATCCACTTAGGAATATCATCAGCGGGCATTGGTTTGGCAATGCCATAACCTTGACCATGTTGACAGCCAAACTTCTTGAGAGCATGGATATGGTCTGCAGTTTCGACACCTTCAGCCACAGTATTGCGTTTAAACGTATCAGCTAAAGCAATAATGCCTTGAACGATTGCCAAATCACCGGAATCAACCAACATGTTACGTACGAAGGTTTGATCTATCTTTAAGGTATCGGCGGGCAGGCTTCGCAAATACGTCAGGGTTGAATAGCCTGTGCTATAATGCACAATACGGATTCGATCTATGTATTTCTGCGATGGTAACACCAATTCGGCCTATGCCTTGCCAACAGCACAACGCTCGGAAAGGGGGTGAGCACCGTGTCGGAACCCGACCTTAGTGGCCTTTGTCGCCACAGCCATGCCGTTTCTATCGTCGTTACCTGTGCTCACTTCCAGAGGAGTGTGTGTTATGAGTGATACAACTGCTGACCGTAAAACAAGCGTGCGCTACAATCCTGCCGAGATTGAAACCAAGTGGCAGGAGCGCTGGGCCGCTGACCAGCTGTATAAAACCGGCCCGGCTGACGAGCGCCCCAAATACTACATTCTGGACTTTTACCCCTACCCCAGCGGCGATGGCCTGAGCGTGGGCCATGTGCGCAACTATGGCCTGACGGACGTGGTGGCCCGCTACTACCGCATGAATGGCTACAATGTGTTGCACCCCATGGGCTGGGATGCCTTTGGCCTGCCCACCGAGAACCAGGCCATTAAAACCAAAACCAACCCGGTGGTGCTGACGGAGCGCTACGCCGCTAACTACAAACGGCAGATGAACCTGATCGGCGCGAGCTACGACTGGAGCCGCGAGATCAATTCAAGCTCGCCCGACTATTACCACTGGACGCAGTGGATTTTCTTAAAGCTGTATGAGTCCTGGTACGACAGCCGGGCCGACCGCGCCCGCCCCATTGCCGAGCTGGAAGCCGAATTGGCCCAACATGGCACGGCCAAGCTGGCGCTGGCCCTGTCCGAGCAGCCGGTGACGGCGGCGGAATGGAACGCCGCCAGCCCCCAACAGCGCCAGGAGATTCTGAAGCGCTTCCGGCTGGCCTACCGAGGCGAGGCCACGGTGAACTGGGATCCGGTAGACAAAACCGTGCTGGCCAACGAAGAAGTGGACGCCGAGGGGCGGGCCTGGCGTAGCGGTGCGCTGGTGGAGCGCAAGGTGCTGAAGCAGTGGTTTTTCCGCATTAGCGCCTATTCCGAGCGGCTGGCCAATGATCTGGACACGATAGACTGGCCCGAGAGGATTGTGGCCATGCAGCGCAACTGGATCGGACGTAGCGAAGGGGCCGAAGTGGTCTTCACCACCGAGCAGGGCCACGACATTATCATCTTCACCACCAGGCCCGACACGCTGTGGGGCGCGACCTTTATGGTGCTGGCCCCCGAACACCCGCTGGTGGCTGAGGTTACCACGGCGGAGCGCAAGGCCGAGGTGGAGGCCTACGTCGCGAAGGCCGCCAGCATGTCTACGATTGACCGTGAGAAAGAAAAGACGGGTGTATTCACCGGCGGCTACGCCACCAACCCTGTCAATGGCGAGCGCATCCCAATCTGGATTGCCGACTATGTAATGATGGGCTACGGCACCGGCGCGATTATGGCCGTGCCCGCCCACGATCAGCGCGACTTCGAGTTCGCTAAAAAGTTTGGCCTGCCCATTCGTCTGGTGGTGCAGCCGCCGGGCAGCACGATCACATCTGACGACCTGACCGAGTCCTGGCCCCACGATGGTGTGATGGTCAACTCCGGCCCGATTGACGGCATCCCAGCAGGCAAAGGCGAGGGCGAAAGTGTGAAGGCTGCGATTGCATGGCTGGAAACTAACGGCAAAGGCCAGCGTCGCCTGAACTACAAAATGCGCGACTGGCTGATCAGCCGCCAGCGCTACTGGGGCACACCCATCCCCATCATCCATGCCGAAGATGGCCTGGAAGTGCCGCTGAGTGCCGCTAACCTGCCGCTGGAACTGCCCAACGCCAGAGATTATGAACCAACCGCTACGGGCGAGTCGCCGCTGGCCTTGATTGACGACTGGGTGCATGCGACGCTGCCGGACGGGCGCACAGGCCGCCGCGAAACCGACACCATGGGCGTCTTTGCATGTTCTTCGTGGTACTTCCTGCGTTTTGTTGACCCGCACAACGACCAGGTGCTGGCCAACGCGGAAGAACTGGCCTACTGGCTGCCGGTGGACATGTACGTGGGCGGGGCTGAACACGCGGTGATGCACCTGCTGTACGCCCGCTTCTGGACGAAGTTTCTGTATGACATTGGCGTAGTGCCCTTCATCGAACCGTTCAAGAGCCTGCGCAACCAGGGCCTGATTCTGGCCCCGCCGCGCGAAGTCAACGGCGAGATGGTCGTCGAGAAGATGAGCAAGTCCAAGAACAACGTCATCACGCCTGATGAGGTGGTGGCCAAACACGGCGCTGATGCGTTGCGGGGCTACGAATGTTTCATCAGCGACTTCGAGCAGTCGGTGCCATGGAACACCGACGGCGTGCCTGGCGTGTGGCGCTGGCTGGATCGGGTCTGGCGCATTGCCCTGTACCCGGAGGGCGACAAGGGCGCGGCAGGCGAGTATAGCGAGCGGCAGTTGCAGCGCGTCACCCACCAGACGATTCAGAAGGTGGGCAGCGACATTTTGAACTTCAAGTTCAACACCATGGTCGCGGCGCTGATGGAGTTCACCAACAACCTGTACCGCGCCCGCGACGGTGGTCTGGTTGGCACGCCTGTATGGAATGAGGCCATTCGCACGCTGGTGCTGCTGTCGGCCCCGGTGGCCCCCCACCTGGCCGAGGAGCTGTGGGCGCGGCTGGGCCATGCCTACAGCGTCCACCAGCAGCGCTGGCCCGTGGCCGATGCCGCCCTGGCCGCCGAAGACGAGGTCGAGGTGGTGGTGCAGGTCAACGGCAAAGTGCGTGACAAGCTGCTGGTGCCGGTGGGCGCTGGCGAGGCCCACCTGCGCGAACTGGCGCTGGCGAACGAACGGGTGCAGGGCTACATGGACGGCAAAACGGCCCGCAAGGTGATTGTGGTGCCGGGCAAGCTGGTCAACATCGTGGTTTGAATTGTAGCTCTCGCAAAGGCTTATTTTGTAGCTCTCGCAAAGCCGCAAAGGCGCAAAGGTGTCTCAGAGGTTTACACATGTGTGTTTCTTTGCGGGCTTTGCGCCATCGTAAGAGCATTGGACAAGGCTTGATGTAGAGATCTCGCAAAGCCGCAAAGGCGCAAAGGTGTTTCAGAGGTTTACACATGTGTGTTTCTTTGCGGGCTTTGCGCCTTTGCGAGAGTATTTGAAGCTATGTTTACACACCGACTCGTTCGTGGCTATGTAGTGCTGGTGCTGGGCGTGCTGCTCTTTTTTGGGCGTACCTTTTTCGTGCCCGATGCCGCCGATCCTGCGCCATTCACGGGCGACTGGCTTTCGGCGGTGGCGCTGCGCCCGGTGGCGTGTTTCGCCGGGGAGCCAGTGTGTACCGAGGTGTTCATCGTCGTCGGCACCGCCCTGCTCATCGGCCTGTTGATGGGCATTGGCAACCTGCGAGCGGTGCTCATTGCCACCGCCTTTGCGTTGCCCCCACTGATGATCTACATCACCGCCTACCCGATCTGGATTGTGCTGATTATGCTGCTGCTGATGCCGCTGATGGCCCACGCCGCCCTCAACGCCTGGCTGCCGCGTGTACCCGCCCCTAGCACCTAGCCAATGCTAGCGCTGCTGCACAACCGCCTCATTCGCAGCTATAGCGTGTTGCTGCTGGGCATGCTGCTGTTTGTGGCCCGCCGCTGGGTGCTGCCACTGGAGATCGAGCAGGGCCTGCCCTTCGACATCGCCACATCCACCGTGCTGAACCTCTGCTACCTCACTGCCCACCCGGTGCCATGTGCCGACCCGCTGCTGGTGGTACTGACGGTGGTTGGACTCGTGGTCGCCGTGGGTTGGGGCAGCCGGGGCATGCTGCTGTTTACCCTCATTCTGATGCCACTGCCGCTATTCCTCTACTTTTCCTTCGGCCCGCTCTGGCTGGTGTTCCTCTACCTGCTCGCCATCCCCGCTGCCATGGAGCTGGGGCTGCGCTGGTTGTTTCCTCCCACGGCGGCAACTGAGGAGTAGTTGCCCTTTGTAGAAGCCAGTGTTTCTGGCTCAATCCCTCCATGCGGTTTTCCGCCCTTTCTTTAACCGAAATTTCACTGCGATTTAATATAGACTTAATGATGGTGGTGTATACTGAATGAGTATAGTTCCCCATTATTAACCTCTCAAAACCTCTGTTATCAACTCTCTTTTCATTCGCTTCGTAGCTATAAACTATACAAACAAGGGATAATTCCCTTGTTTGTATAGTATTCCCACCCTACAAAACCCTCGTTTTTCCACATACAATATTCCTGCCAGCTGCATATGTATCTACAATTCTGCCACGTAGCATCGGCGAAGAGTGGAAATTCTTGCTGTGTGTAAGAAGGAGTGTATGAAGAAGCTACGACTCGTTGCCCTGCTTGTGCTGGCGCTCATGGCGGTTGCAACGGCCACGCTCGCCACCAGCGCCCCCGCCGCCAGCGCCCGGCCCATCGGCGGCCCCAACGCCCTCCTCACCGACCCGTTTCTGCAACTGCCCACCCGTGATTCTGTCCGTGTCGTCTGGTTTACCGAATTCGCCGGTTCGGGCCACAGCCTCAGCTATGGCGAGGGCCTGAACCGCAGCGCCGCAGCCACCTCTAGCCGCATGTCACGCATGTTTGAGGACGGCAGTTCGCGCATGCGTGAGCGCAGCTTCACCCAGGTGACGGAACGGCCCGTGTGGCGACACGAGGCTATCGCCACCGGCCTGACGCCAGGCGTGCGGGTGCCCTACGTCGTCAGCAGCGTGAACGACGCAGGTAGCACCATCCGCAGTGAGCAGTTCACCATGCAACCACTGCCCGCCGCCAACCAGGGTTGGAAGATCCTGCTCACCTCCGACCAGCAGAATCGGCTCATGTCGCCCGCCAACTTTCAGAAGGTGATGGAAACCGTGGGCCAGGTGGACGCGGTGTTTCTGGCGGGCGACTTTGTAGACACGCCCCACCGGGCCTCGGAATGGTTCGACCGCTACGACGCCACATGGCTCAACACGCCGACTCAGATGGGCCGCCCGGCCTTCCCCAACACGCGCCCGGCTTTTTTCCCGGCCTTTCAGGGCAACTACCAGGATGTCTTCCCGGAGTTTCCCTACCGTGGCGGCGAGATTTTGCAGAACGCCCCGCTGTTTGGCTCCATCGGCAACCACGAAGCGCCGGGCCGCTGGCGACCGGACGCCCCCGTGCCCGTGAACGGCGCGGTAATAACGGCGAATCTGGACTTTATGGATGGCGACCCACAGCCGCGCTGGTATGCTGAACTACGCTATGAGCAGCAGAAGGCCACCATCAACCCCAGCAACGACCCGGCCATCCGCGAACAGTGGATTCGTAACAACTCCTACGAGTTCACCCAGTATTTCGAGATGTGGAGCCACCCCGACAACGGGCCGCAGGGCGAATCGTACTACGCCTACCGCATGGGCGATGTCTTTCTCATCTCGATGAATGTGTCGCGTGTCTGGCGCACCTGGAACGTTACTGAGAACGACCGGGGCAAATTCACCGAATTCCGTAGCGAGCTGAACAACCCCGATAACTGGGGCTTTGGCGACATGTGGTTTGAAACCTATGGCGTGGACTCACAGCAGTACACCTGGCTCAAGCAGGTGCTGGAAAGCCCGGAGGCCCGCAGTGCAAAATACCGCGTGGTGATGGGCCACCAGACCATGTTCGGCCTGGGCGACAACGCGGTGCCGGTGATGGCCGACCCGGTCGCGCTGATTACCTACGGCGACACCGAGGATGCGCAGCAGCTTACGGTGAAATGGCCGCTGAGCAAAGCCGACTGGGAGGCCAAAATCCAGCCCATCCTCGGCTCCATCACCGAGGTGCGCTACAAATATCCGGTGGAAGCCGATGTCTGGAAGAACGACATTGAGCCGCTGCTGCGCCAGCACAACGTGCAGCTGGTGCATGCGGGCCATTCGCATGTGTGGAACCGCGCCCAGATCGGCAACCTGAACTACATCGAATCATCGAATGTGGGCAACAGCTTTGGAGCCTACTTCTCGGACAACCAGGGCGTCTGGAAGGTTCGTGTGCCCTGGGCCAACAGCTTCTGGCAAGACCTGGCCTCGGGCAACCCGCGCTGGAACCCGGCGGACTACCCCCGCACCGGCGACGCCCATGGCCGCCCGCCCATTCAGCCCACGCTGGCCAACCCCATGCGGCTGATGGAGGGTACTAGCCGTGATTTTCCCTTTGTAGACAGCAACAACGTCACTGCCTTCACCATCTTCGACACCGCCACCGGCAAGGTGACGAGCTACGCCTTTGACACCCGCAACCCAGGCAGCGAGGTGCTCAAATTCGATGAGTTCACCCTGGCCTCAGGCCCGGCCCAGGCCCCCGAAGGGCGCATCTTCCTGCCGGTGGTGAGCCGATAACAGGAAGATTCGCAGTTCTACTTCTTTGAAAAGTGCCCGGCGCATGGCCTGCGTCGGGCGCTTCGCTCTCCCACATCCACCCGGCGGCTG
>JALONX010000327.1 GCA_025454695.1 Chloroflexaceae bacterium | reverse complement strand
CTCACAGGCATAGTCAGCAGCAGCAACTCACTTGTTGGCAGCAGCGTGAACGACTTTGTGGGTGGGAGAGCATATGGCTTTAACGACCCTAGAGACGGTAGACCACGCGGCCCTATCCAAAATAGTGGCGTAGTGACCTTCAGTAATGGCAACTATGTGGTGATCAGCCCGAATTGGGACAACGGGTCTGTTGTTGATGTAGGTGCAGTGACCTGGGGCAGTGGTATTAGGGGGATAACTGGTTCAGTCCATGATGCACCAAGCATCATCGGTGAAGTAACTTCTAGCAGTGACACCTTTACCTGGCCACTTTTTGATCCCGTTAATGACTATATTGTTGTCGGAATTCCCAATGAACAGCGAGTTGCGTTCATGCAAGCTCCAGCCTTTACCAGTGCTGTTCCGCCAGCAGGAACCTACGGCAGCGCCTACACACATTCCTTCACCACCAGAGCCGGGCCTGTACCCACCTATAGCATAACAGCAGGAAAATTACCGCTGGGACTGAACCTTGACAGCGCCACTGGCACCTTGAGCGGCACGCCTACCCAAATAGGAGACTTTACATTTACGGTAAATGCCAGCAATGGCATTACTCCTGACGCTAACCAGGAGATGACGCTGGTCATCAACAAAGCTCTGCTCGCCGTGAGCGCAATCGCTCAGAACAAGGTTTATGGTGCAGCACTTCCTACACTCACCTTCACAACGGTAGGCCTGGCGAATGGTGACACAGCGGCAACTGCCCTGACCGGCGGACTCGCCACGAATGCAACAATAAGCAGTAACGTGGGTACATACGCAATTACACAGGGTACATTATCCGCTGCCAATTACAACATCAATTTCCAAGCGGCTACACTAAACGTCACCCGTGCGCCCCTCACCATTGCTGCTGATAACCAGACGATGACGGTGGGCAGTGCATTACCGACTTTCACCTTAACCTACAGTGGCCTGGTGAACGGCGACACGCCCAACACCGCCTTCAGCACCCCACCGACGGTTAGTACCATCGCCACAAGTGCCAGTGAAGTGGGAACCTACACAATTAGCATCAGTGGTGGAGTGTCGGCTAACTACACCATCACAGCGGTCAACGGCACTCTGACCGTACAACCAGTAGCGACAGTGGTAAACAACCAGATCTTCCTGCCAATCGTCCATGCACCACCACCGCAGTAGCTTGAAAGTGAGCGAAGGGTGATTCGCAACTAGAAAATCATCGTGTCATTGTGTCAATCTGCCTCCGGTCTCCGGTCTCCGGTCACTCCGCCAGCACACCCCGCAGCGCCGCCAGACTGATGTTGGCCCCGCAGAGGATAACGACGACCCGCTGGCCCCGGAGCGCTTCCTGCTGCTGAAGAAGCGCTGCCAGCGCCACCCCGGCGGCTCCTTCAATCAACATGTGCAGCTTGTCGAGGGAAAGGCGAATTGCGGCGGCGATAGCCTCCTCCGACACCAGCAGGTAGTCATCCAGCAGGTCGCGGCACATGGAGAAGGTAATCGCGTCCGGCTCGATTCCGCCCGCCGAACCGTCCGACAGCGTTGACAACGAGGGCAGTTCGACGATATGCCCCGCCCGCACCGACTCGGCCATCACCGCTGAGGCGGCGGGCTGGCAGCCAATGAGCCGCACGGGCCGCGCCCCGGCCTTGAGGTAGCTGGCCACGCCCGCCGCCAGCCCGCCGCCGCCCACCGTCACCAGCACCGTGTCGAGGTTGGGCAGCTGTGCCCGCAGTTCGGCCCCCAGCGTGCCCTGGCCCGTCACCACATCCATGTCGTTGTAGGGCGACAGGTAGGCCAGCCCCCGCTCCTCGGCGTAGCGGCGGGCAAATAGCTCGCTCTCCAGGCTGTCCTCGCCCACATGGCGCACCTCGGCCCCGTAGCCAGCCATGTTGGCAACCTTGGCGGGCGAGGCATGCGTCGGCACAAAGATGGTGGCGCTGCAGCCCAGGGCCGTTGCGCCGTAGGCCACCGCCGCACCGTGGTTGCCGGAAGAGGCCGCCACCACGCCCGCCGCCCGCGCTGCCGCCGACAGGGCCAGCAGCTTGTTCAGGGCACCGCGCACCTTAAACGAGCCGGTGTGCTGCATGTTCTCCAGCTTCAGGTAGACCTCCGCGCCCACCAGCTGGCTCAGGTAGGGCGAGTAGTCCAGCGGCGTCTCGCGCACATAGGGCCGAATGCGGCGGGTCGTGTCGTCAATCTGTTGAGTTGTTGGGTGCATCACTTTTTACTGCTGAGCGAACGGAGGGCACAGAGAAGTTACGAATAACGAGTTACGAGTTACGAGTATCGCAACGGCAAAGGTAATGAAGGAGATGTGCCTGAACGTTTGCTGGTTATTTCCCTTATTTCCTCTATTTCCTGGTTTGGACGGTTCTTGGTTCTCTGTGCCCTCTGTGCCTCTGTGGCAAACTATGTTACCACAAGGCCAGCTGCACCGGCGCACGTCGCCCGTCGAGCAGCAGGTAGGGCGCGGCCCAGCCGGTGGTCACGCCCAGCGCCTTGAGTTGGGCCATGTCGCGCAGGCGGGCCTGGCGGCGGGCGGCGATAATCTTGTCGGCGCTTTTGGGACCAATGCCGGGCACCCGCAGCAGCATGTGACGCGCGGCACGGTTGATTTCAACTGGCTCGTGCAGGTGGTGGTCGGCCCAGGCCTGTTTGGGGGTTTTATCGCGGGGCAGCAAGCCCTTCTCGTCGAAGGGCAGTTCATCGTAGCGAAAGCCGTAGTCCCGTAGCATAAAGTCGGACTGGTAGAGCCGCAGGGCGCGGGTGGGGTCTTCGGCGGGCTGCTCGGCCAGCGGCGAGCGCTCGATGGGATGAAAGGCCGAAAAGTAGGCCCGCCACAGCCCCAACTCGCGGTGGGCACGCTCCACCGTCGCCAGCAACTCGCGGTCGCTCTCGCCCACCGCACCGACGACAAACTGGGTCGTGAGCGAACGGGCAGCGGGCTTGCCCTCGGCCCGGCGGCGGTTCATCATCTCCCGCGCCCAGCGCATGCGGCCCCACATGGCCCCGTCAAATTCCTTCTCCGGGGCTAGCTCGCTGAGTCGCTGCTGGTTGGGCGCTTCCAGGTTCAGGCTCACCCGGTCGGCCAGTTCCACCGCCCGCTCCACCAGGTCATACGACGCGCCGGGGATGAGCTTGAGGTGAATGTAGCCGGTGTAGCCCTCGCGCAGGCGCAACCGCTCCACGGTGGCCAGCATCTTTTCCATGGTCGTGTCGGCGTCGGGCACAATGCCGGAGGAGAGAAACAGCCCGTCCACCTGCTTGCGCTGGTTCAGCGAAACAAAGGTTGTCGCCAGTTCATCGGGCTTAAAGGTGGTGCGCTGCCGCTTGATCGCGCATGACGTGAAGCAATATTTGCATGCGTAGCGGCAGGCATTCGTCTGCAAGACCTTAAACAAGCGGGTGGTGCCGCCGCCCTCTTGCTGGGCGTTGTAGATAAAGCCCGTGGCATGGCGCAGGCCCTGCTGAATGCTCTGCGTCGCAGGCACCGTGGGCACATCCGTCAGTTCGTCCGAGGCTTCGCCACCGAGAATCCCCAACTTCTGCTGAACATCCGGCTCAATCACAATCGCTGTCATGCGCCCCTCCCCGTGTCAGCGAACATCTGTTTCGATTATACCACAGATGTGTAGCCACAGAGGGCACGGAGAACACAGAGGCAGTTGGCAGTTGGCAATTGGCAGCCCGTTTCTGAGCTTGTCGAAGGGTTGGCAGTTGGCAGTTGGCAGTTGGCCTTCGCACAACAGATTTCACCTTCGAGTTCATCGGTCTCCGGTCTCTCGTCTGACCCTCACCGGAACCAGCGCACGCCGGGGAAGCGGCGGCTCAAGGGCGCATCCAGGCCGAACCACTGGCCGGAAGGAAAGGCTGTGAGCAGGAGGGCATAGAGGATAAAGGGCGGCATGCTGGGGTTGAAGAAGGAACCGGCGGAGATGTTGAGCAGCAGGAAGAGCGCCAGCGCCCCGCCGGGCCGCGTGCTAACGCCCAGCAGCGTGCTCAGCGCGACGAGCAGCTGGCCCAGCACAAGTACCCATGCAATGGGCCGATACCAGGGAATGGCAAAATGGCGCAGGTAGGCCGCCGAAAAGCAGTCGGGGTCAATTTCTGAGAGCCGTTGCAAAAAGTGCTGCCGCAACACCGGGCTGCTCAGCCACTGGCGGGCGATTTTGTGGTAGCAGCCGTAGGCAAAAAAGGCCCCAAACAGATAGCGGGTGACGACGAAGGTCACCACACCGACCGTTTTCCAGCGCCGCCCCATGGCAGCCTCGTCCAACAACGGGGTTGGTTCTGCGTGCATAGTTGCCTCAGATGTCCTGCGTACTACGTAGTGCGTAATCTAGTCAAAGGAAATAAGGGAAATGAGGGAAATAGTCCTGAGCGTGTGGTCGTCATTTTCCTTATGTCCTTCATTTCCCTGGTTCAGTAGTCTGTAAACGAAGTCTCTTTGTATATTACTTCGTTTCAGCCACGGAATAAATTCGGCGTCTGGAAGCCCAAAACACGCTGATGAAGATGAAACATTACATCCGGTATAGCCCGCGTAGGCGGGCTTCGCACATGAGAGCCGCGCCCTTCAGGGCTGCGGCATGCGCGTATACCCGATTTATTCCTTAAAACGCATCAGCATGTTGCTCTAAAAATACGTGAAAACTTCGTTGTCAGAGTATTTAGTACTTTGTAAAAGAAGTTTTTGCACGTTGACCGGCTTCAACCACCGAATGAATTCGGCGTCTGAAAGCCCAAAACACGCTGAAGCGTGTTGCTCTAGAAATACGTGAAAACTACGTTGTCAGAGTATTTAGGCGGTTCTCAATGCTCAATGCTCAATTCAACATTATACGCCGCCGCACCGTGGCAGAGCGTTGCGCTCCTGTTACGTGGCGTGTTGCTTTATGCATGTAAGGCGTGAAACGTGAAGTGTACTGCGTGCTGCGTACTGCGTACCGCGTGAAGCGTGAAACGTGAAGCGTGCTGCGTACTGCGTGCTGCGTGAAACGTGAAACGTGCCAGGGCAAGGTACAGGCTCACGTTTCACGTTTCACGGAGATTAATCGCCACTCGCCACTCGCCACTCGCCACTCGCCCCACGTCACTCGTCACTCGTCACTCGCCACTTGCCACTCGTCACTCGTCACTCGTCACTCGTCACTCGTCACTCCCTACATGTGCGTGCGCCGCGCTACGCCATCCTCAATGGCGGCCTTTGCCACCGCGGCGGCGATGGTGGGCACCACCGTGCGGTTAAACACACTGGGAATGATGTACTCCTCGTTAACCTCGTCCGGCGCGATCACGCTGGCCAGGGCCTCGGCGGCGGCCAGGCGCATGGCGGCGGTCATCTTGCGGGCGCTCACATCTAGCGCCCCCCGGAAGATGCCGGGGAAACTCAACACATTGTTGATCTGGTTGGGCTGGTCGGAGCGGCCCGTGGCTACCACCCGCGCCACCTCCCGCAGCACCTCCGGGTCGCCCTCCGGGATTGGGTTGGCCAGGGCAAACACAATCGGATCGTGGTTCATCGTTTCCACCATCTCGGTGGTGAGAATATTGCCAATCGAGACGCCGATAAACACATCGGCCCCGGCCAGCGCCTCCGGCAGGCGGCCCCGTCGCCCTTCCCCGTTGGTGAGCGAGGCCACAATCCGTTGCATAGGTGTGAGTCCCTTTTCGGCCCCGCGCCAGAGAATGCCGTGCCGATCCACGGCGGTAATTTCGGGCACGCCCGCCTCCATCAGCGTGCGAATGATCGCCGTGCCCGCCGCGCCAGTGCCGTTCACCACCACCCGTACCTGGTTAAGCTGTTTGCCCGCCACCAGCAGGGCATTGCGCAGGGCAGCCAGCACCACCACCGCCGTGCCGTGCTGATCATCATGCATCACGGGGATGTCGAGCGACTCGTGGAGACGCCCTTCCACCACAAAGCAGTTGGGCGCTGAAATATCTTCCAGGTTGATGCCACCGAAGTTGGGGGCCAGCTCCTCCACCGTCTTCACAATCGTGTCGGGGTTCTGGCTGCGCAGGCAGAGTGGAAAGGCATCCACCTCGGCCAACTCCTTAAACAGGATGGCTTTACCCTCCATCACCGGCAGGGCTGCCTCGGCCCCCAGATTGCCCAACCCCAGGATGGCGCTGCCATCGCTCACCACCGCCACCATGTTACGCTTCATCGTCAGCGAATAGACCTTTTCCGGCTCGTCGGCAATCGCTCGGCACACGCGGGCCACGCCGGGCGTGTAGGCCAGCGAAAGGTCGTCGCGGGTTTTGAGCGCTACCCGGCTCTGCACCGCCAGTTTGCCGCCGAGGTGGGTGAGAAACACACGGTCGCTCACCTGGAGTACCTTCACGCCGTCAATGGCGTTGAGCATGGCCACCAGCTTTTCACCGTCCTGCTCGTCGTGTACCTGCACCGTAATATCACGGAGGAGGGTGCGGCGCTCGGCCCGCACAATGTCAATTGCGCCGATGTTGCCGCCGTTTTCGCCAATGGCGGTGGTGATTTTGCCGAGCATACCGGGCCGATTGTCAATCTGGCAGCGGAGGGTGAGGGTGTAGGCAACGCCGATGGACATGGGGAAAGGCTCCTTTGGATGATGAAATAATGACCACTATAACAATACCTTCGCCAATCATCCCGTGAACGAGTCCGTGGGGATCGGATGGATACGCCCCAACCCGGTAATCTGTGCCAGGAGCCGACGTAATAAACCCG
>JALONX010000326.1 GCA_025454695.1 Chloroflexaceae bacterium | reverse complement strand
CATCCTCCCGTTTCGATTGCAGATTGCAGTTGGCAATGGGCCAGTTGGCAATGGGCCAGTTGGCAGTTTGCATTGGCAGCATGGCTGCCAGGTGGGAGCACGGCTCCCGCAATCCAAATGTGCGCTCACATTGCCAACGTCCCACACAATCTGTATTTCTGAGTATACTGATAGTTGTGGAAGAAATCGTTCCGCATTTCCTGTAACATGAAGATATTGAGCCGCCACTCGTCACTCGTAACTCATAACTCGTAACTCGTAACTCGCCATGTACCACCCCACCACACGCCTGCTCACCGTTCTTGAACTCCTTCAATCCCACGGCTCGCTGAGCGGGGCCGAACTGGCCCGACGGCTGGAGGTGAGCACCCGCACTATTCGCCACTATCTCACCCTGCTGCAAGACCTGGGTATTCCGGTGGAGGCGACGCGGGGGCCACATGGCGGCTACCGGCTGCGGCCCGGCTACAAGCTGCCGCCGCTGCTTTTCACGCCCGATGAGGCGGTGGCACTGACGCTGGGGTTGCTCACGGCTCGCCAGGCCGGGCTGACCATTGCATCGCCCGCAGTGGAGGGAGCGCTGGCTAAAGTGGAACGGGTGCTGCCCGCAGCGGTGCAAAGCCAGGTGCGGGTAATCCAGGAAACACTGGTGATCGACGTGTCAACGCCCTACATTCCGCCCGCCAGCGACACGCTGCTGGTTCTCAGCGAGGCCGCACAGCGCAGGGTGCGGGTGCGGGTGCGCTACCACGACTGGCAGGGCAAGGCCAGCGAGCGCGAGATTGAACCCTATGGCCTGGTCTACCACGGCGGGCGCTGGTTTGCGGTGGGCCATTGTTGCATGCGGGCCGCCCAGCGGGTCTTTCGGCTCGACCGAATTGAGCGGGCGGAACTGGCTGAGGGCAGCTTCAGCCGCCCGGCGGGGGTTGATTTGCTGGGGGCAGTGTTGCATGGGCTGGCCACCACGCCGGGGCGCTGGCAGATCGAAGTACTACTCCACACCAGTTTGATCGAGGCTCGTCGTCACATCGCCCCCAACATGGCCACGCTGGAGGAGACGACTCAGGGTGTGCTGCTGCGCTGTGCCGTGCAGCACCTTGCCTGGTTCGCCCACATGCTGGCCGGGCTACCCTTCTCGCTGGTGGTGCGCCAGCCGCCAGAGCTGCGGGCCGCCATGCACGAGCTGGCCGCCGAGACGCTGCGGCGGGCGGCAACTGAAGAGGAAGGAAAAGTTGATGAAACTACGCCTACGACTCGTCCTTCTGAGACAATTGAGCCTGTGTCTGCTGGGGATTAGCCTCTGCCTGGCCCTGGCTGGCTGCGCCAACCAGCCTGCGCCGCAGGCCCTGGCAACGCTACCTCCTCCTGATCCCGTGGCAACAACTGTCCCAACAAGTACGTCGCCCTCAAGCGCGGCGACCACGGTTCCACCTGTCACAACCGCACCTTCACCTTCACCAGGTGTTCCGACGGCTACAATAGAGGAGCCGACACCACTACCCTTACCAGCAGGCTGGACAACCGTTGAATGGCAGAATTTGATTATTCCGGTGATAGCTGGGGGGCACTGGCGACCAACACAAAACCTTGGGGATGTCCAGCCTTCCTACAGTCAACCTATTATTGCACAAGGTGTGGTTGCAACGTATCCACCGGGTGGTACACCAATACCACAGGGCTTTAATCCTCCAGTGTTCACACTGTTTCAGTTCTCCGGCTCGCTCGACGAGTGGCTCACCCATGAGCGTGAGAAACGGCAGGCCATTCCTCAGCATGGTCTCAGTAACCCGGATGTCTTCCCTGAGCGCGACATCCGCGATGTGACGGTGGCAGGCCGACCGGCCAAAGTCTACCCGCCGATTGCAAGCCTTTCGGGGCGCTCCGAGATCTACGTCCTCAAGCTTACCGACAGCACGCTGCTCCAGATCAGCATTGATGACCGTGACAACGCCGACTTCCGCCGGGTGGTGGATGGCGTGCGGATCAAGACGCCGTGAAGATCGGCTGATCTAGCAATCGCCAGAAGGTGAGGTTGTTTCGTTTACGATGTTTGATGGGGCTGCACGCGCATGTGGTACGGCAAACCCGGTACGGTGAACTCGCCGAGGCGTTCGCCTTCAAGAACAACCTCAACGGGAAGCGGCACCGCCTGTACGCCTGTGTTGGGAAACCACTCACGCTCGTGTTGAACGATAATGAACAAACCGGTTTCGCTACCAACCGGAGTAAAGGTGGAACTATGGCTGCGATATGGGTCGAGGCCGAGGGCGGCTTGAAACCAGGCAACCGTTGTAGGAACGTCTGAAGTAGCCAGCCCAATCTCAGTAATTGCAAGCAGACTTTTGCTGGAAAAAGGGGTATTTGCGGTTGTGTTGGCGGTATGTCGTGCAATCAACTCAAGAATGTTTCCAGCAGGGTCAAGGAAATAGAACTGATCAGCATTCCAATCATCAGTATGGAAGATTGTAGAACCATTGCGGGCCTGGAGCAACGGTACGCGGGTTTCCAACCATGCCCGTGCCTGATCGAGTTGATTGTTGGGTACATCAAAGGCTACATGGTAACGGCCCCTAAAGCTCTCGTCTTGAACAAACATCAGTTGGCTACGCCCTACTTGAAAGGCAAGCCCTGAGCGTTCGTGCCGCACGCTGGGTAGCCCCAATGTACCAGCATAAAATTGGTCAAGCGCAGCGAGATCAGCAGCACGAAGACACAGTTCAAGAATATGCATACCAACTCCTCATCGCGTGGACATGTGCAAGATCAGGTTCACCAGCTCCTCATCGCGTGAACATGTGCAAGATCAGGCCCAACAGCGCCCCGCCCAGGATGAGCCAGGTAGAGTTGAGCTTTTTAAAATAGAGCAGCAGCCCGGTGGCAATGGCAACCAGCAGCAGCGCCGGGATGTCGAGGCTTGCGCCGCCGATGGGCAGGGCTAACACGGGCCGGGGCAGGTTCACCGCCGCCGCCAGCAGCAATGTCCATGTGGTGGCGGCGATGCTGCCCACCACGGCGGCGTTCACGCCGTCCAGAAAGGCCCCGGCCAGCTTCGACTGCCGCAAACGGGGGATCCATGGAGCCATGGCCCAGACGATAAAAAACGAGGGCAGAAAGATCGCCAGGGCGCACACCGCTGCGCCAAGCGTGCCGCGCCACACATCGCCCTCCGGCCCGGCCTGAATGACGTAGCCCACAAAGGCCGCTGTGGTAAACACCGGCCCCGGCGTCATCTGCCCCACCGCGATTGAGTCCACCAGTTGCTGGTGCGTGAGCCAGCCGTAGCCCCGCACCAGATCATTTTCCAGGTAGCTCACCAGCACATAGCCGCTGCCCATCAGCGTGGCACCCACCTTGAGGAAGAACAGGCCCAGCTGCCATAGTGGCGCGTCCGGCTCGGCCTGGGCCATTCGTTCCAACATGGCGGGCAGGCCCGGCGGGGCGCTGAAGGGCAGCAGCAGCGGCGCGGCCCGCCCCAGCTTTGGCCCATAGAGCAGCAGCACGCCCACCAGCCCGCCGCCCACAATCACCCACACCGTGTCGAGCCGGGTGACGAGGGTGATGAGGGCTGCCCCCGCTGCCAGCAGCAGCATGGGCAATGTGCGGCAGGCCGTTTTGCCCAGCTGGTAGGCGGCGAGAATGACAATTGCGACAATCACCGGCTGGATGCCGTAGAAAAGGGCCTGCACCTGGGGCAGCGTTTCAAAGGCCACATAGCCGATGCTGATGGCCAGCACTAGCATGAAGGCGGGCAGAATAAAGCAAGCCCCGGCCACAAACAGCCCGGCCACGCCCCGCTGAGCATAGCCCACATGAATGGCCATTTCGGTAGAATTGGGGCCGGGCACCAGTTGCGTCGCCGCCAGCGAGTCGAGGAAATACTGCTTGCTCAGCCAGCGCCGCTTCTCCACCAGGTCGCGCTGCATGATGGCGATGTGGGCCGCCGGGCCGCCAAAGGCGGTGCAGCCCAGGATGAGGAAGTAGCGGGCCAGTTCCGCCAGGCTCACGCGCACCGGCGTGTGGGACTCAGCGGCGACGCCGCCAAAGGTTTCAGTCTGTTGCATGTGTTTCACCACGGAGGGCGCGGAGAGCACGGAGGAAGCATGATAGTTCCGTTCCCTCCGCGCCCTCCGCGTTAAACATTGTCTGTCTCTAGCATAGCGCAGAATTGTAAAGGCTGTGTTAAATCATAAGGCAACTACTCATGCCAATGCCAGCGCCACGGCCTCAGCGAGCGTCAGGCTGCGCCCTTCCAACCGGTGCGACTCAAACAGTGCCTCCGCCATGTCGCCACGGGCCAGCGCCGCGAGTCGGGCAATGTGGGGTTGGTTGTCGGGAGTAATGGGGGTGTTGGCGGCAACCCGGAGTGCATCGGCAGCCCCCAGCAGCAGCGCCCCGTGGCGCTGGTCGCCCCGCAACCCGGCCTGGCCTGCCAGCACCTCCAGACAGATCGCCACACCGGCCATGTAGCCGAACTCGTGGAGCAGCTTCAAACCCTCCTGCACCTCGGCCAATCCCCGCTGGTCACGGTCAAGGGTGCGAACGGCCCCCAGGTTGGCCAGCGCTATCGCGATAGAAAGCCGATCACCGGACTGTCGGGCCAGGGCCAGCGCTTCGTCATACCAGTGGCATGCTTCAGCCGCCCGCCCCTGGGCGTAGTGGAGGCTGCCCAGATCATTGTAGGCTCGCGATAGCTGGGTTGGCGTGCCATGCACGCTCCAGAGCGTTAGAGCCTGCTCCAGGTGTGTCTGGGCCTCGCTCAGCCGATCCAGCGCCATTTCCGCCGTGGCCAGGTTTTGTAGCGCGTCGCCCATGCCCACCGGGTCGTTCAGTTCTTCTTGCAATGCCACCGCTTCAGCCGCGCTCTGAAGCGCTTTTGGCAGGTCGCCCAGCAGGTAGGCCAGCAGACTCACGCTGCTAAGCAGACGGGCGCGCGTTTCTGGCTGCACGGGATGGCGCAGATACCGTTCGCTCCATTCCAGGCCTTCCCGAAACAGACTCTGCATGTGCCAGAAACCGTACAATGCCCCGCACAGGCGCGCCCCTTTTTCCTCGTTGCCCACTTCAAGCCCATACCGCAGGGCCACCCGCAGGTTGTCCATCTCCGGTGCGAGCTGGTTGACCCAGGGCTGGTGTTCGCCTACGGTGAAGCCGAGGCCCGCCTGGGCAGCCAGGGCCAGGTGGTAGTCGAGGTGGCGGCGCATGGTCTCCTGCTGCTGTTCAGGCGAAAGACGTTGACTGCTGTAGTGGCGAATCACTTCATGCAGGTCGTAGCGGGCGGGGCCAGGGCGGCGCAGCAGCGACTTCTGCATGAGAACGGCCAGCTGCGGCAGGCTGGCCCGAGCCACAAACGCCGCCGCCTCACGGGTGAAGCCGCCGCGGAACAGCGCCAGCCGCGCCAGCATGCTCTGCTCCTCCGTCGTCAGCAAGTGCCACGAGCGCTCGAAGACAACCCGCATGCTGCGGTGATGGGGGGCCATGTCGCGGTCGGCCAGGGCCAGAAAATCCAGACTGCGCTCGATTTCTGCGGCAATTTCGGCGGGCGAAAGGGTTGTTACCCAGGCAGCCGCCAGCTCCAGGGCCAGGGGCATGCCCTCCACCAGTTGGCAGATTCTGACGATGGCGGCCTGGTTGTCGGGGCTGAGGGCAAAATCATGCACCAGGCGGCGGGCGCAATCGAGAAAGAGCAACACCGCATCGGAACGCCCACTGGTTGTGCTGCTTGCGTCCTGGGGCAGGCTCAGGCCGGTTAGCTGGTACACCCATTCGCCCCGCAGCCGCAACGACTCACGGGACGTGGCCAGGACGCGCACGCCGGGGGCTTCCCGCAGCATGGTGCCGATGAACTCCGGCAGCGTTGGGCTACCCAGCAGTTGCTCCAGATTGTCGAGTAGCAGCAAGAGTGAGCGCTCCCGTAGATGCTCAACCAGCCGTTGCGGCAACGGTGCCTCGGCGGTGGCAGGCAAGCCGAAGCTGGATGCCAGGGCCGCCAGCGCGGCGGCAGGGGTTTCAACGCCCGCCAGGGCCACGCTCACCGCTCCGTCGGCGTACTCCGGGGCCAGTTCACCGAAGAGCTGGCTGGCCAGGTGGGTTTTGCCCATGCCGCCAGGGCCAACCAGCGTCAGCAGGCGGCAGGCCGGGTCGCGCAGGCGTTGCACCAGGGTGTTGCGCTCCTCTTCCCGTCCGATCAGCGGGTTGAGCGACTCGGGCAGGCGGTAGGGTGTTGGCTGCGTTGCAGCGGTAGGCCGGGGCGCGGCGGGCGGTGGAAAGTCCGCCACTGCCGGTTCAGCCTGGTTGATTTCAACTGCGGGGCTGCTGCGGCCCAGACGCACAAAACCGTCGCGCTCCTCTGCTGGCAGCTCCAGCACCTGGGCCATGCGCTCAAGCATCGCCCGCGAGGCCCGCCGCCGCCCGCTTTCAATGGCACGAATAGTTTGATCGGAACAGCCCACCAGCTCCGCCAGGCTTTCCTGGGTCAAGTCGCGCAGGCGGCGCAGGCGGCGCAGGGTTGAACCAAAGTCGGTGTCAGTTGGCATAAACGTGAAGCGTGAAACGTGAAACGTGTTGCGTACTGCGTACTGCGTGAAACGTGAAACGTGAAACGTGTTGCGTGCTGAGTGAACACAGTACTGCGTGCTGCGTGCTGCGTACTGCGTGATGTCTACTGCGTCAAATAAAGATATTTAATTGAACGTTACGGATTACGGATTACGGATTACGGATTACGGATTACGCATTAC
>JALONX010000325.1 GCA_025454695.1 Chloroflexaceae bacterium | reverse complement strand
CACGAGTCGCCGCGACAGCCCCGAGCCGCAATCCAGCGTGCGCCGGGCGCAATGCCGACGGCGGGCTGGTTGCCCGTGCCATTTCCACGGCCCACCATAGTACCCATCACATGGGTGCCGTGGGAGGCACCAGAAAGATCGTTGGGGATGGGAAAGCGCCCCGGGTCGAACCAGTTGTAGGCATGTTCGAAGCTGCCGCCCTCCCGATTGCCACGGTAGTGCTGCACCAGGGCGGGATGGTTAAAATCCACTCCGCTGTCAATGTTGGCCACCGTAATGCCCTGGCCGCTCACCCCAAAATCGGCCCAGGTGCGGTAGCCACTCACCTGCCGCACATGCCAGCATGTGCCATCTATGTCGCAGCCGTTGACCACGGGGAACTGGGCTAGCCTACTGCCGGGCGGTGGTAGGCTGGCCCCGAGTTGGGCGATGCGGTTGGCCCGCAGCAGCGCCACCTCGGCCCGCTGCGATAGCGCTTGCACCTCGGCCTGGTTGGCCTGCACCAGCAAACCATTCACCACCCACAACGGGCGATAGGCAATGCCCTGCCCATCTAGCCATGTGCGCAAGGCCCCTTGCGACTGTTCCGCATGGCGTGCCAGCGTCTGGTAGACAAAGCGGCCCCGTGCATTCCAATCGGTTATTGCGTAGGCGGGTGAAAGGTCGGGCTGGTCGGCCAGAAACAGCAACACCTCCGTTCGTTCGGTTGGGGCAGCGGCCAGGGCCAGGCTCAGTTCAGGGTCAACCCGTTCAGGCTGCTCGGGTAGCGCCACCTGGCGCAGCGACTCAGGCAGGGCTTCCTGCACCGCAGCTACGCCGGGCGGGGGCGGCGGCCAGGCTTCATACACCAGGGGTTGGCGGGGCAGCGTGTCGCTGTTGTTGATTTGCAGCTGCACCTGCTGCGAGGTGCCTAGCGGCAGGGTTACATCAACCCCGTTTGGCGTCACATCAAATGCGATGGATGCAGGTACAACAACATCTTCCTGCGCTGCGGGCGTTACAGCGCGGGCCGTAGGTACACTGGCGGCGATAAAAAAACACAACGCCAGTGTCAGGCTTGTGTTACACAATCGTGGGTGCATAGGGCGATTGTACCATAGAGTTTTTTACATGAATACAAGAGTGTGCTGACAGCAAGATGAAAATCGGGGTCGTGTCTTTTCATAGTATATAACGGTATAACCTGCGATAGTTTGTCGTAGGAGCTGCCGATGGTACTGATTTACCTTGTTATTGCCTGGGTGGTGGGCCTGCTTGCCGCCGATCTGCTGCAACTTCCGGCTGAAACGGCAGGTTTGGTGGGTTTCGTGGGACTCGTGCTGGCGGCATGCGGCTGGCGCTGGCCCGCCCTACGGCTGATGGGACTCTGTCTGCTCTGCTGCGGCATGGGCAGTGTTCGCTACAGCATGGCGCAGCCCACCACCACGCCCCAGAGCGTCTGGCTGCTGGCGGGCCAGGGCGAAGTGACACTCCAGGGTTTCATTGCCGCCGACCCACAGCGCAACGATGAAGGGCAGCAGGTGCTGTTGCAGGTGGAGGCAGCCCGTGTTGGCGAAACGGCCCAGCCCCGCGAGGGCCTGGTGCTGCTGAACCTGCCGCCCTACCCGGCCTACCGCTATGGCCAGCGCCTGCTGGTGACGGGCGAACTACGCCAACCCCGGGCCGCCCAACGCATCGGTGAATTCGACTACCGCACCTACCTGGCCCGCAAACGCATCTTCGCCCTGATGCGCGAGCCAACGGTGCAGCTGCTGCCAGGGCGCATGGGCAACCCGCTGCTGTTGCGGCTGGCCGACTACCGCGATCATTGTCGGGCCTTGCTGCTGCGCATGCTGCCCGAACCGCATGCCTCGCTGGCGGTGGGCATTCTGCTGGGGTTGCAATCATCCGTCCCTGACGATGTGTACGGAGACTTTTCCGCGACGGGGACGAGTCACATCCTGGTCGTTTCAGGCTGGAACTTTACGATTGTGGCGGCCATGCTGGCGGCCATGGCCAGCCGCCTGCGGCTTGGGCGCGGTGCCACCTTTTGGCTTTCGCTGGCGGTGATGTGGACATATGCCCTGTTTGTGGGCGCGTCGGCGGCGGTGCTGCGAGCAGCGGCCATGGCCAGTCTGGTGCTGCTTGCCACCGCCAGCGAGCGCCGTTCGCACCCCTGGACGCTGTTGGCAGCGGCGGTGGGGCTGCTTACCATGCACGATCCGCAAGCGCTCTGGGATCTGGGCTTTCAGCTCTCAACCCTGGCCACGGCCAGCCTGTTTGCCTTCGCCGAACCCATCGGCGCACGGCTCAAGCGGCTGTCGTTCTTCAACTGGCCGGGCCTGGGCTGGGCCAGCGAAACACTCACGGCCACGCTGGCGGCCCAGGTGCTGGTGCTGCCGCTAATCATGTTTCACTTCAGTCGGCTCTCGATTGTTGCGCCGCTGGCGAATCTGCTGCTGGTGCCGGTGGTGCCGTTCGCCATGCTGGCGGGTGCCATCGCGTTGGTTGGCGGCCTGCTGCACCTGGAACTGGGCCAGTGGCTGGCGCTGGGGGTGTGGCTGCCGCTGGCCTGGCTTTCCGAGGGCGTGCGCCTGCTGGCCGGGTTGCCCTGGGCCGAAGTGCGCGTGCCGATCTTCTCGATCTGGATTCTGCTGGCCTACTACGCCATCATCAGCGGCTGGTACATCTGGCAGGCGACGCAGGTGGAGGAGGATGCGCAACCAGCGCCCGCGAGTCCACTGCAATCACATGGCGATGCATTGTCGTAGGAGCGGCGTTTGCGCCCCGCCCCGCAGTGAAAACCGCACCGCCGTAGGGGCGGGACGGCGATGCCGCCCATTCTGAAATGCATGGAAAACAATGCCAATCCCCGCCGTGGGGCGGCGTCTGCAACCCGCCCTCATTGCATGACAATGGAATGGCATTGCGGGCGGGTCAGAGACCGCGCCCCTACATCGTTGCGGGGCATTGCGGGCGGGTCAGAGACCGCGCCCCTACATCGTTGCGGGGCATTGCGGGCGAGCCACCGCTCGTGCCCCAACCCCATTGATGGCGGCATGGTGCTATAATCTCCCATCGCTAATCTCCATACTCTCATCGTTCATCTCCATGCTCCCATCGCCAAAATGCTACCCGCCGACATCGAAACCCTGATCACCAACATCCACGCTGCGCCGCCCCGGCTGGTGCTAGAGTTTGCCGGTGCGGGCAGCCTGGCGCTCTGGTGGCTGCATAGCGTGGCTGGCTCGTCGCGCACGGTGCTTGAGGCCACCGACCGCTACGCCCCACAATCCCTGGCCACTCTGCTTGGTTTCACCCCCGTCAGCTTCGTCTCGGTGGACACAGCCCTGGCGATGGCCCGGCAGGCCCAGGCGCGGGCCACCGCCCTGAGTGACGGCAGCTTCCCCCTGCTTGGCGTAGGTTGCACCGCCACCATCGCCACCGACCGAGCCAAGCGTGGCGAGCATCGCTGCTGCATCGCCGTCTGTGCCGCCACGGCGACCAAATCGTATGCGCTGACCCTGACGAAGGGCCAGCGTGACCGCTACGGCGAAGAGGAACTGGTGAGCCGCGTGCTGATCCATGCCATTGCCCAGGCGTGCGCCCTGCCGTCGCTCCCGCCCCTGCCGCTGGCCCCCGCTGAAGTGGTGCAGCAACAGACTCACTGAGCTGGTCTGCATGGTCTCTCGCAAAGGCGCAAAGCTCGCAAAGGAACGCATGAAATATGCTGCAATCTGCGTCATCTGCATCATCTGCGGATAGAAAAAGAGTGTTGCACTGCCGCAGGCCGTGAAGTACACAAAGGAACGTAGCTGGCGTGTGTTCCACATCTGCGTAGATGGCACAGATACGGATAAAAAGACCTTGCTTATTTGACAGCCGCCGCGTAGCGTCTGCTATAATCGAACCTGCGTTCTTCGCCGACGATCTTCATTTCCCACCATGCGAACTCGACCTACGTTCCGCACTCGTGTGCTGCTTTGCTGCTTGTTTCTGTTTCTGCTGGTCTCCTGCACCCCTGGCGTGCCGCCGACGCCGACGCCTGTTGCGAACCAGCCACCGTCACCGCCCCAGGCGCAAGCGCCGACTCACACCTGCCTGGCCTCTGGTGAGCAGCCGCTACTGTTGCCGGGTTTGCGCCATGGTGTCAACGCTTTTCTTTTTAATACCGATACGGCGCGGGTGCTGACGTTGGCCCAGAATGCCCATTTTGGCTGGTTGCGCCAGCAAATTCACTGGCGCGACATTCAGGGCGAGCGCGACAAACCGCACTGGGAAACCCTTGACACGGCGGTTGCTGCCGCCAATCAAGCTGGCTTCCAGCTGATGTTAAGTGTGGTGCGTTCGCCCGTCTGGGCCACCGACGGCGTGAGTGATGGCCTACCCACCGACACTGCCGCCTTTGAGTCCTTCATGCGCATGCTGGCGAAGCGCTATGCCGGTCGTGTGCAGGCCTACGAAATCTGGAACGAGCCGAACCTGGCGGTCGAAAATGGCGGCCAGGCTGCTACGCCCGTCCACTATCTGGCGGTGCTGCAGGCGGGCTACGCCGGGGTGCGTGCGGGCGACCCCTGTGCGCTGGTGCTGGCCGCACCCCTGGCGGCAACTTCCGTGAACGACCCGGCGGTGGCGCTGGACGACCTGGAGTTCTACCGCCAGCTCTACAGCCTGGAAAATGGCGCGTTTCTGCATGTGGCTGATGCGGTTGCCGTTCATCCCGGCAGTGGACACTTCTCCTTTGACGACAAATGGCCCGCTGATCAGCCGGAGAAATCGCGCCACTACTTCCGCCACACCGAGGCGGTGCGCGAGGTGATGCAGCAGCACGGCGACCAGCGGCAGGTCTGGATTACCGAATTTGGCTGGGCCACATGGCAGGCCCCCGGCAGCCCGCCGCCGGTCTCGCCCCAGCAGCAAGCCGAATTTCTGATGGGCGCACTGCGCTACACCGCCGCCAACTACCCCTGGGTAGCGGGCATGTTTCTGTGGAACCTGAACTTTGATGTACTTGGTGCCGCACAAGACGAAAAGAGTACCTTCAGCATCCTTGCCTCCGACTGGTCGCCCCGCCCGGCCTACACCCTGGTGCAGGCCTACCTCAGCGCCCTCGGCGACACAAATCAGCGTGTGCAGCCGCGCCTGAGCGACGGTACGCCCTTTGCCCAGGCCTGGAATTTTCAACTGCCCTCGAAACTGCGCACGCCGCCCCGTTTTGGCCCTGATGGCACCATCTACATCGGCAGCGACATTGGCCGCCTCTACGCCCTGACGCCTGACGGGGCGGTGCGCTGGATGTTTCAGGCCCAGGCGGCCATTCGCCATGCACCGCTTCTGGCAGCCGATGGCTCGCTTGTGTTTGGTGATGACAAGGGCTTTGTGTATGCCCTCGGCGCTGACGGACGCCAACGCTGGCGGCAGTTGTTGAACGGAGCCATTCAGGGCACGCCTCGCCTCGTCGGCGACCAGCTCTACATGGCGACCCTTGGCGGCACGCTGGCTCGCCTGAGTCTCGCTGGCCAGGTGCAGTGGCAGCAGGAACTGGGCGTAACGCCGGTGGGCATAGCTATTGCAGCAGAGAACGTCGGCGAGCCACGGCTTTTTGTCGCTACCAGCCAGGGCGAGGTGCTGGCCCTCAGCGCCAAAGGCCATTTGATCTGGCGGGAGCGCCTGGGGCAGAAGATTGCCACCGCTCCCGTGCTGCTGGCACATGGTGGCGCACAACTCGTGCTGGTCGGTGATGGCGACGGTCGCCTTTTGGCACTAGATGGAACCAGCGGCGCGGTGCGTTGGCAGCGGCAGTTGGTGGAACGGCTGGCCTCGGCCACTATGCAGCCCGACACGCCGCTGATTGCCGCGCCGCCCCTGGTGACGGACGACGGCACGATGTATCTAGGTGGGCGCGACGGCAGCCTGACCGCCCTGACGCCCGACGGCGCGGTACTGTGGCGCTACGCCAGTGGCAGCGACATCAGCGCGACGCCAACCCTTGCGCCCGATGGTACACTGCTGGTGGGCCTGTACGACGAGCGGCTCATCGCCCTTGACCGGCAGGGGCGCGTGAGTTGGCAGATTGAACTCAAAGGGGCTGTGCGCGGCCCCAGCGCCCTCGGCCCCGATGGACGGCTCTACGTGCCCACGGTCGGCGGGGTGTTTTACGCCTTTGCCCCCCGTTCCTGAAGATTTACCACGAGGATTTGCCACAGAGGGCACAGAGAGCACAGAGGGATTTGTATGGTTAGTGTGTACTGCGAACTGCGAACTGCGAACTGCGAACTGCGAACTGCGAACTGCAAACTGCAAACTGCAAACTGCGTGAAACGTACTGTGTAATCTGCAATCTGCAATCTGCAATCTACAATGACCATTCGCCTGCTGCCACTAACCGAGACTCATGCCCGCCAGATTCTGGCCTGGCGCTACCCGCCACCCTACGACTTCTACAACTATGACGAAGATGAGGACAAGGAGGAATTGGCGGAAGCGGTGGCAGAGTTGCTCAACCCGGCCTACCACTACTACGCCGTGCTAGATGCAACCGACTCACTGCTGGCCTACCGTTGCTTTGGCCCCGACGCCCAGGTGCCCGGCGGCGACTACCGCGCCCCGGCCCTCGACATGGGCGGGGGCCTGCGGCCTGACCTCACCGGGCAGGGCCTCGGCCCCCAGGTGATGCAGGCGGCAATCGAGTTCGCCCGCGCCCACTTCAACCCGCCCGCCTTTCGCGTTACCGTGGCGGCCTGGAACGGGCGGGCCTTGCGGGCCTGCGAAAA
>JALONX010000324.1 GCA_025454695.1 Chloroflexaceae bacterium | reverse complement strand
GTGGCTATTATCGGCACGGGCTTTGGGGTCACTACCCAGGTGCCGGGCTTTCGCACGGCGGCGGGGGCCGAGGTGGTGGCCCTGTGCAGCGCCAGGCGCGAACGGGCCGAGGCTGCCGCCCGTCAGCACCACATTCCCCACGCTTTCGACGACTACCGGGCCATGCTGGCGCAGGTGCAGCCCGACCTGGTGAGCATCGTCACGCCGGTGGCGACGCATGCGCCGATGACCCTGGCGGCCCTGGAGGCTGGCTGCCATGTGCTGTGCGAAAAGCCTACGGCCCTCAATGCCGCCGAGGCCAGGGCCATGCTGGAACAGGCCGAGGCGGGCGGGCGCATCCACATGATTGACCACGAACTGCGCTTCAACCCCACCCGCGCCCGCATTGCCGCACTGCTGGCGGAGGGCTACCTGGGCCGGGTGTACTACGTGCAGATCCGCAACGTCTCGGGCATGCGGGCCGACTGGCAGCGCCCCTGGGACTGGTGGTCAGACCGAACGCAGGGCGGCGGGGCGCTGGGGGCCAGCGGCTCCCACCAGGTTGACATGCTGCGCTGGTGGCTGGGCGAGATTGTCGCCGTAAGCGGCCAGTTGGAAACCTTTGTTGCCAGCCGCCCCGACCCACACAGCGGTGCGATGCGCCCCGTCACCAGCGATGACCAGTTTTCGTTTGTGGCTCGTTGTGCCAGCGGTGTGTACGCCCATGTGTTTGTGAGCTATGTGGCCCAGCACGGCGGCTTTAACCGCATCGAAATCCACGGCGAGCGCGGTAGCCTCGTCCTCGACCACGAGGAGCGGCTGTGGGGCTGGCAAACGGGCGACTCAGCCCCCAGCGAGCTGACCGTGCCCGACCCGCTGGCAGGCACACCGGGCTTGCCCAACAGTGTCTGGGGCCTGTCGTTTGCCCACCTGGCCCGCGAGTTGGTGGCCGCCATTGGCGAGGGGCGACCGTTGGAGCGAGGGGCGACCTTCCACGATGGCCTGCGCTGCCAGCTGGTGCTGGATGCTGTGCGTCAGTCCTGGAACGAGGGTGGCTGGCTCCATGTTGGAGACTCATAATTCACCGCCGAGGACGAGGAGCGTGCGGCGGGAACTACAAGCGGCTCTGTGTTCTCTGTGCGCTCTGTGGCAAAACTATGCACATACCGGACAAAAAATTCGTCGGCATGCAGATCAGCCCGATCAGCTTTATTGATGAGGGCGTGGAGCAGGTGCTGGAGACCTTGCAGGGACGGGTGGGTGTCAATGTCCTGCTTATCGGCACCATCTCGTGGCTGGGGCTGAAGGTGGGGCGGCGTATTTCGCATGAACTGGAGGGCTGGCCCGACCATGGCGTCGCTGCGCCCTACACCATGCGGGGCGGCTCGTACCTGGCCGAACACCCGGCGTATTACGCCAACACCCCCATTCGCCAGTTCCGCTCTGAAGATACGGAGCTGGCCGGGCGCGACATTCTGGAGATGGTCATCCCGGCGGCCCGTGCCCGTGGCATGCAGATCATCCCGGAGATGATGGAACCGCTTTTTAAGTATGCCGGGCACGGCTCGGCCAGCGCGGTCAGCATCCCCAACATGCCCCAATATCTGGAAGTTGACCTGTTTGGGCGCTACGCCGGTGAGCCGTGTACTAGCAACCCGGCCTACCGCCGCTGGTGGCATTCCATCGTGGAAGACCACTGCCGCAACTACGACATTGACGGCATTATGTGGTGCAACGAGCGCAATAGCCCCCTCGACCGCATGATCCAGGGCCAGGCCCCCGGCTGCTTCTGCGAACACTGCCGCCGCGAAGCCAAGGAACGTGGCATTGATGTGGAACGGGTGCGCATCGCTTTTCAGGAGGTGTATGGCTACTTCCAGCAAGCCAGGGCCGGCGTAGCGTTTGTGGACGGGGCATTGATCGAGTTTCTGCGGGTGCTGCTGCGGAACCCGGAAGTGCTGATCTGGGAGCGCTTCTGGCTGGAGCGCAGCAAAGACCTTGACCGCGAACTCTACGGCATTGTGAAGTGGTGCAACCCGGCGTTGAGCTTTGGACTCAATGTTTGGAACCGCAATCACTTCAACCCCTTCCGCAAGGCCCAGTGGCCCTGGGCTGAGCAGACGCGCTACTGCGACTGGGTCAAGCCGATCACCTATCAGCACCAGGCCGGGCTAATCTATGTCAAGGAGATGACCGATTTTCACAAAACCATTCTGCGGGACTTCACCCCGGAAGAGTTTACGCCGATGATGTACAAAATCCTCGGTCTGAACGAAGCGCCCTGGGGCGAGGTGGTGCAGCAGGGTATGCAGCCCGAAAGCTATGTGGGCGGCCAGTGCCGTGACACGCTGCGGGCAGTGGGCGACAACGTGGCGGTTTACATGGGCATTGGCGTGGATGCGCCCCGCACCAGGGCCGACCAGGCCGTGTGTACCCCGGAGATTGTGTACGAGAGCGTGATGGCAACCTATCGCAACGGCGGCCATGGCGTGGTCTTCTCGCCCAACTATGCTGGGATGAACCTGAGCAACCTGGACGGAGCCGCCGCCGCGTTGCGTGAGCTTGGCCTCTTTGGCTAATCTGCATGTTAGATCCTTCGACAAGCTCAGGACAGGTTTTGGATTTTGGATTTTGGATTTTGAATTACGGTTTACGCAGTACGCAGCACTGTGTTAACTCGTAACTCGTAACTCATAACTCAGGAGGCAGTTATGCCTGAACAACCAGCCTGGCGCTTTCAAAAAATTATCGCGCCGATGTTTGAACTGCCCGGCGGCCACACCATCCTCACGGGGCGGGTGCTGACATGCCGGGGCGATGAAGTGATTGAGCAGGGCTTTGTCGAGATCGAAGGCGAGCAGATCAAGGCCGTGGGCAGCGCGACCGATCTGGGCGAGCGGGGGGCCAGCGTCGTTGACACCGGCGGCACGATCATCCCCGGCCTGTTTAACAGCCACGCCCACCTGGCCTGGGACGGTGTTCACGATCTGGCCCACCAGTCCATCTACGACCCGCCTGAAATCAGCGCCTATAAGTGCGCCGGAAACATGCTGATCAGCCTGCGCTCCGGCGTCACCACTGTGCGCGACCTGGGCATGCACACCGCCAACCTGTTTGCCAAACAGGCCGTGGCCCAGGGCATTTTCCCTGGCCCACGGGTGCTGGCCTGCGGCGAGGCTATTGTGCAGACGGGCGGCCACACCTATTGGGCTTGCCGCGAGGCCAGCGGTGCTGACGAGATGCGGCGGGCCGTGCGTGATCAGGTGCGGGGCGGGGCCGACCTGATTAAAATTATGGCCTGCCACGATACGCTGGAGTTTACTGACGCCGAGCTAGCAGCGGTGATTGACGAGACTCACCGCAACGCTATCCCCATCACCGCTCATGCCACCTACAACGACTGCATCGCCAGGGTGGTGCAGTTTGGGGTGGATTGTGTGGAACACGGCGGCAGCATGAGCGACGACACGATTGAGTTGCTGCTGGCAAAGGGCACGCCCATTGTCACCACCTTTGCACCGATTGTGATGCAGAGCCAGCCCGAAGTGGCCAAAAAATTTAACATCCCCGACTGGAAACTGGCCGAACGCCAGAAGGCCGTGGCCAACCCTGCCCGCTACGAGGGCCTGATCAAAGCGGCCAAAGCCGGGGTGGTGATTGGCTTTGGCACCGATGCCGGAAGCCCCGCCGTGGGCCACAATGTCATTGCGCCGGAGATGAAGTTTATGGTCAAGCTGGGGGTGGTGGCAAGCAACTACGGAGCCATCCGCAGCGCCACCAGCGTGGCGGCAAAAATCAGCCGCCTGGAGGGCAAACTCGGCACGCTGGAAGCGGGCAAACTGGCCGATCTGTTCGTCGTGGAGGGCAACCCGCTTGACGACCTCGACGCCATTGCCAACGTGAAAATGACCTTCGTGGGCGGCAAACGCATGGTGTGAGCAGGTATTTTTGCTTGCGCAAAGCTCGCTAAGGATTGCAGAAGTACGCTTTCAACGCTTCAGCCACAACCTGGACAGTCGTCAATCGTCAATCGTTAATCGTTAATACGCAGAGTTTCCTATGACCACGAACTCCCGCCGCCTGACCTCCCGTGATCTCCTGCGCTTCCACATGTGCGACGACCCGCAGGTCTCGCCTGATGGCCGCGAAGTAGCCTGGGTGCGCACCTGGATAGATGCGGAGGCCAACAGCTACCGCTCCCACATCTTCGTCACCGGCCTTGAGAGCGGCAGCACCCGCCGCCTTACCAGCGGCCCGGGCCTCGACAGCTACCCGCGCTGGTCGCCGGACGGACGTTTTATCGCCTATCTTGCGACCACCCCCGCCGCAACCAGTGCCAGCGTTGCCGTGCCTCACGCCGTGGCGGCCCTGGGCAGCGGCCCCCAGTTGATGGTGATTGCGGCTAGCGGCGGCAAGTCTCACCCGCTGACGAACCTGCCTGGCGGGGCCAGGTTTCCAGCCTGGTCGCCCGACGGCAGCCGCATTGCCATCACCACTCTGGTGGAGCCGCAGCGGGGCCTGGCGACAGTCGGCGAGGCCGACCCGCTAGACGAGGAAGGAAACGAGCCGCTCAACCAGTTCTATGCCCGCTACAACCGTGATGTGCTGGTGACCCATCGCCTGCGCTGGAAGTCGGACGGGCTGGGCCTGCTGGGCGACCACTTCCATCAGATCGCCCTCATTCCCTTCAACGAAAACCTGACTGGACTGCCCGCGCCAGCGTTATTGTACGACGGCCTCTACGACCTCAGCCCGCCGGTCTGGTCGCCCGATGGCCGTCACCTGGCCAGCACTGGCAATCTTTCCCCCAACGGTGAGGCCCTGCGTAAGAGCTTTATCTACCTCTTCCCGGTTGATGGGCCGCTGCCCGCCACGCCGCTGGAGCTGTGTAGCCTGGAGGAGATGCGCAGTAGCGATCTCTCTTTTTCGCCCGACGGCAGCCTGCTGGCGGTGTGTGGCCACGACGACCCCGTGATTGGCCACTACGGTACGCCCCACCTCTGGCTGATCACGGTGGCGACGGGCGAAAAGCGCTGCCTCACCCGCCACGTTGACCGGGCGCTGGGCGACTATTCGCGCAACGCCGATCTGCGGCGCTATGGCGGCGACGACGAGCCGCGCTGGCTCCCCGACGGCAGCGGCCTGCTGGTGCTGCTCAACGAGGCGGGCACAGTGCATCTCAACCAGTTTGATCTGGGTAGCGGGCAAATGACGCCCCGCACCAGCGGCGACAGCGTCGTCACCGCCTTTTCTATGGACAACACAGGTGAGCGGGTGGTGCTGCTGCTGGGCGATAGCCTCAATCCCGGTGATCTGTATCTGCTAGAAACAAACAAGCCTGGCCAGCCGCGTCGCCTCACAGCAGTGAACGAAGCGTTGCTGGCAGAAGTTGAACTTTCTCCGGCGCTGCGTTTCAGCTGCGAGTCGGGCGGGGTGCAGATTGAGGGCTGGGTCAACCCGCCGCTGGGGCGTGAGGCGGGCCAGCGTTACCCAGTGATTCTCTACACCGGTGGCGGGCCAGGCGGCATGCGGGCCAGCGTGTTTGTGCATGAATTCCAGCTCTACGCCGCCCACGGCTACGCCGTTATCAACTGCAACACCCGTGGCAACCACGGCTATGGCGAACCATTCTCGGCGGCCACCAGGGGTCACTGGGGCGACCTGGACTACGAGGACAACATGGCTTTTTTGCGGGCGGCTTGCACGAGCTTCGACTTTATTGACTCTGAGCGCATGGCAGTGGCGGGCGGCTCCTACGGCGGCTACAGTGCGGCCTGGATCATTGCCCGCCATCCCGAGTTTCGCGCCGCCGTGGTGGATCGTAGCCTGGTCAACCGTACCTCCCAGGTGGGCACTAGCGACATCGGCTTTCTGCTCGACCAGGTGGAATTCGACAAAAAACTGCCCTGGGAGAATGTCGCCACGCTGCTGGAACGCTCGCCGCTGCTCCAGGTGGCAGGCGTGCAGACACCGACGCTGGTGGTACACTCGGCCATGGACTACCGTTGCGCGGTTGAGCAGGGCGAGCAGTATTACATGGCGCTCAAACGGCTGGGCGTGCCAACCGAATTGGTGCGCTTCCCCAATGAGACCCACGAGTTGTCCCGTAGCGGTCGGCCCTGGCACCGGGTTTTCCGCCTCGACAAATATCTGGATTGGTTTAGACGCTGGCTGTAAAAGCAATTGATGAATTATGAGGTATGAGTTATGAATGATAAATCACGAGGCGCACGGTACCTATAGCAGATTGCAGATTGGCGGATTGCAGATTGCAGATTGTAACAGCACTGGTATGCGGAAAAATCACATGGTGCTGGCTCAACGGATTTGCAAACTGCTATAGTACACGCAGTTCAGCTGATGAGTCCGCCTGTGGGAGACCTTTGTGTCCCTTCGTCAAGCTCAGGGCAGGCTTTTGTGCCTTTGTGAGAGACTCAGCTGCGTGTGTGAAAGGAAGAATGTAATGACGACCGCACGTGAACCACTGCTGGCCCGCCTGCCCGCCCACCGGGCCAGGCTGGTGGGGGCAACCCTGCCCCGCCAGACCTCGATTCCCACCGCCGGGCTGATCACGCTCTCCGGCGGCACACCCGACTTTCCCACCCCGCCCCATGTGGTGGAAGCGGGCCAGCGGGCGCTGGCCGAGGGGAAAACGGCCTATACCGCCTGGGCGGGCTTGCCCCAGCTGCGCGAGGCGATTGCCGACAAGCTGCTGCGGGAAAATGGCGTGCGGGCCGACCCGGCCAGTGAGATCATCGTCACGGCTGGTTCCCAGGCGGCT
>JALONX010000013.1 GCA_025454695.1 Chloroflexaceae bacterium | reverse complement strand
CTTACTGGCTCGGCGGGCCGTTTGACACTGAGCTGTGTGAATTGTTTGAAATCGCCCTGGCCCGCAGCGACGATTCGCTCTACGCCTGGCTGCTGGAACGGGCCTATGCCCGCCGGGGCGCGGCGCGGGATGTGTGGACGGCGGCCTGTTGCGCCGAACGGGAGCTTGGGAACACAGCCCGCCCGCCGCAGGCCTCGACCTGCCTTGAGTCCATTGGCGTGGCGGTGCTGCGCAGCGAGAGCCAGAGCGAGCCGCTGGCGGTGGTGCTGCCCTTCGGCCCCTACGGCGGCTCCCACACCCACATGGATCGGCTGGCGCTGAACATCTGGCCCTGGTCGCCCGATGCTGGCACGCCACCCTATGGGGCGGAGCTGCGGGGAGCCTGGTACGCCCAGACGGCAGCCCACAACACGGTGCTGGTTGATGGGCAATCACAGCAGCCGGGCGCGGGCCAGCTATTAGCCTGGCAGCCTGGCCCCAGCGGCGGCAGTGTGAAATTGGCCGCGCCCGCAGCCTTTCCTGGCGTCAGCTTCACTCGCGCCGTGGCCCTTGATGGCGACACGCTCCACGACACCGTGGAACTGGCTGCCAGTGAGTCCCACACTTTTGACTGGCTACTGCACTGCGACGGGGAGTTCACCCTGGATGGCCCGGCGCTGGCCGCAGCTGACGGCCCCTTCGACTCAGGAAACGCTTCAAGCTGGCTCAGGCTCAAGGGCAAACGAAATCTCGCTGATCAAACCCTCAGCGAGCGCGTCTGCTACGGCGGCAGGAGCTACCGCTTCCAGCTGACGGCAAGCGCACCATGTGACATCTACCTGGCCGATGGCCCTGGCACGGCGTCTACGCCAACCGCCCGTCGCCAGGTGCTGATCGCCCGCACGCACGGAAAGCGGGCCAGCTTCACATTCACTGTGACAACAGAGCGTTAGGAGATTTGCCACAGAGCACACGGAGGGCACAGAAAGACACTTCAAACACCAGTTCGCACAAAACCTCTGTGTTCTCTGTGTCCTCAGAGCACACGGAGGGCACAGAAAGACACTTCAAACACCAGTTCGCACAAAACCTCTGTGTTCTCTGTGTCCTCTGTGGCAAACATTCGCGAGCAATCACTATGAGTTGTGTACTCTTTCTTGGCGACAAAACAATTGAACAGTGGCGCGAGGCGGCGAACTCCACCCATGCGGCCCGGTTGGCCCGACTGCTGGAACAGGCTGACTCATACCTGACGTGGCAGCCGCCGACGGAGCATCCCCGCGAAACCATCACCTACATTGGCATGGCGGCGGCAAACCTGGCCCTGGCCTTTCTGCTCACCGAGCAGCCCCGCTACCTCCAGGCCGCCCGCCGCTGGGTCGGGGTTGCGGTGGGCTACCCCCACTGGGGCAAGGCCCACATGCCCGACCACGACCTGGACGCGGGCTGGCTCTGTTTTGGCCTGGGCCTGGCCTACAACTGGCTCGGGGCGGCGCTACCGGGAACCGAGCGGGAGGCCCTGCGGAACAAGCTGCTGCTGCAAGGGCAGCGCCTCTACAATTTTGCCCGTGACAGCGAGGGCCGCTGGTGGAGTTCGGCCTACTGGCAAAACCATAACTGGATCTGCTACGCCGGGCTGGCGACGGCGGCCTACGCTCTGGAGCTGGAACAGCCAGAAACGGCGGCCTGGGCGGCGCGGGCGCAAGCTAATTTCCAGACCGTGATGGCCCTGCTGCCGGAGGACGGCTCGGACTACGAGGGCGTGGTCTACTGGTGTTATGGCCTGCCCTGGCTGCTGATTGGCTGCGACCTGTTTGCCCAGCACGGCACCATTGATCTGCACGATAGCCCCTTTTTGCGCCACAGCTTTGCCTGGCGCATGGCGCTGAGCGGGCCGAACCTGGTGGACACGGCCAACTTCGGCGATTGCCACGACCGCCGCAGCGCCCACGCCGCCGCTATCTGCTACTGGCTGGCCGCCCGCTACCGCGATGGCCATGCCCAGTGGCTGGCTGCCGAGTTTGAGCGCAACGGCGAATGGCAGCGGGAAGGGCGCGAAGGACTGCTGCGACCCGGCACGCTGCCCCAGGCCTTCCTTGAGTTGCTCTGGTACGACCCGACGGTGGAGCCGGAGCCGCTGGCGAGCCTGCCCCGCACCCGGCTGTTTCCCGACATGGGCCTGGTGAGCGCCCGCAGCTCGTGGGAGGCCGATGCGACCCTGCTGGTGTTTAAGTGTGGCAAACCCTCGGGCCAACGGGCCTGGGCCATCGGCCACGGACTCAACCAGCGGCGGGGCTGGGACACACTGAAGGCCAGCCACGCCCACCCGGACGAAAACAGCTTCATTCTGGTGCGGGGCGAGGACTACCTGGCGGTGGACGAGGGCTACAGCCAGGCCAAGCTCACCCGCCACCACTCCACGCTGCTGGTGGATGGCCAGGGGCAGTACGGCGAAGGGCGCTACAACGCCTTCGAGCAGAGCGGCCCCACCCAGGGCGGGCGGCTGGAAGCCAGCTTTGCCGCTGGTAGCACCAGCTACATGCGGGGCGAGGCAGCGGCGGCCTACAACCCGGCCCTGGGCCTGCGTCGCTTCACGCGCCAGATTGTAGCCGCCGGGCTGCGGACGATTGTGCTGTGTGATGACCTGGCCAGCGACGAGCCACGGGCCTTCAGCTGGCTGCTCCAGACCGATACGCCCGCCGCGCCCGTTGCTGGCGGTTACCTGGTGCGGGCCGGTTCGTCGCAGTTGCGGGTGGTGCCGTTGCTGCCACACGGGTTGCAGGCAGCAAACGAGGAAGAGGAGATCGTTGCCTACCCCTCGTCCTCCACCCCCGAGTGGGTGCTGCGCCACCGCCAGCACCGGCTGGCCCTTACCACGGATCGCAGCCGGGCCACCCGCATGTTGACCCTGCTGCATGTGGAAGGGGCAGACGAAACCGCGCCCACGGTTCAGCAGCTGAAATGCACCGCTGGTGATGGCGTGCGAGTCCATGACAACGACGGCAGCCTGCTGGTGGCCTTCGCCGCCGACGCCAGGGGCATCCAGCTGCCAGGTGAGCTGGCCAGTGATGCTGCATGGCTGACCGTGAGCCACGACGAAGCAGGACAACTGCTCAGCCTGGCAGCCGGTGGGGTAACGCAGCTCTGGGTCGGTGGGCAGTTGCGCTGCGAGGCCGCCACGCCGGTGACACTGGCCTGGGACGAGAGGGGCTGGCATGTGGAAAGTCCGGTGCCGGTCTGGGTGAGCTTGTGGATCGCCGCCCCGCCGGTGCTGGTGCTAGTGAATGGCGAAGCCCAGCAGGGCTGGCGCTACATGGCAGAACTGGCGCTGCTACGGTTGCAGTTGCCGCCTGGTCATGCACAGGTGTTGACCAGCGCCTGTGCAGCATCACCACAGTGAAAGGCTGTCTGAAAAGGTTTGTATTAGCTCGCGCAAAGGCGCAAAGGACTGGCATATCACGTTCATCTGCACACCTTTGCGCCTTTGCGCCTTTGCGAGAGACGTTGCAGATAGCTCTGGTGATGAAAAAGGAGAGCGATGATGGTAACACCGCAGGCCGCCCTTGCAAAGCGGCAAGGCTCACGGGCCAGGCGCACCGAGGCGCTGGCTGGCTACGTGTTTATCTCACCCTGGCTGATTGGCTTTCTGATCTTCACCCTGGGGCCGATGATTGCGCTGTTCTACTACAGCTTCACCAAATGGGATTTGATCGGCACGCCCCAGTTCGTCGGCCTGCAGAACTACATCCGGCTCTGGAACGACCCGCTCTTCTGGCAGGCACTCAAGGTGACGGCACTCTACGCCCTGGGGCGCGTGCCACTGGGCATCATCTTCGGCGTGGCAATTGCGCTGCTGCTGAACCAGAAAATTCGCTTCATCGGCTTCTGGCGGGTGATCTACTACCTGCCGGTGGTAATGCCACCAGTGGCCATTTCGATGATCTGGCTCTGGATTTACAACCCGGAGTATGGTGTGCTGAACTGGTTCCTGTGGCAGAGCTTTGGCATTCAGGGGCCTGCCTGGCTCCAGGACGAAAACTGGGTGCTGCCCGCCCTGATTGTAATGGCCGTCTGGACGATGCTGGGCCGCAACATGATTATCTACCTTTCTGGCCTGCAAAGCATCGCCCGCGAACTGTATGAAGCCGCCGCCATTGACGGCGCTGGTGCGATCAGCAAATTCTTCCGCATCACTCTGCCGCTGATGACGCCGATCATCTTTTTTAACCTGGTGATGGGACTGATCGACTCGTTCAAAATCTTCACTCAGGCCTACATTATGACCGAAGGCGGGCCGCGTAACCATTCGCTGTTCTACGTCTACTACCTGTACCAGCAGGCCTTTAAGCGCTTCAACATGGGCTACGCCTCGGCGCTGGCCTGGGTCTTCTTCTTTATCGTCGTCACACTGACCCTGATTGTGTTTCGCACGTCAAAGCGCTGGGTCTACTACGAAAACGATGTGCAGGATAACGGAGGCAAGTGATGGCTGTTCAAACCTACAAAACCCAACCCCGTGTGATGCCATCCACCCGCAGCCTGCGCCTGCGCCGGATTCTCGGGCGGGTGCTGACCTACGCCGTGCTGATTGGCGGGGCGGCGCTGGTGCTGGCTCCGCTGCTCTGGACGTTTAGCACGGCCCTAAAAACCACGCCCCAGACGCTCTCCTACCCACCGGAGTGGACTCCGCGCCCGGTGATGTGGAGCAACTTTGCTGAGGCGATGACAGCGGTGCCCTTCCACATTTACTACGGCAACAGCCTGCTGATTGCCGTGCTACGGGTGACGGGCCAGCTGGTGAGCAGTTCGCTGGTGGCCTACGGCTTCGCCCGGCTGCGCTTTCCGGGGCGCAACTTCCTCTTTATCGTGGTGCTGAGCACGATTATGATCCCGTTTCAGGTGCTGCTCATCCCCCGTTTTGTGCTGTTCCGCGAGCTAAACTGGCTCGACACCCTGCTACCGCTGATTGTGCCGAGCTTCTTTGGCGGCGCGTTCACCATCTTTCTGCTGCGCCAGTACATGCTCACCATTCCCAACGAACTGGACGACGCAGCCCGCATTGACGGCTGTGGGCCGTTCGGCATCTTCTGGCGCATCATTCTGCCGCTCAGCGCCCCGGCCCTGGGAGCGGCGGCGGTCTTCGAGTTTCTCGACTCGTGGGACGAGTTTCTCACGCCGCTGATCTACCTTAACTCGGAGAAGAACTACACCGTGGAGCTGGGGCTGAACGCCTTCCGCACCCAGTATTTTACGGAATGGAACCTGTTTATGGCGGCGTCGCTGGTGGCTATGGTCATCCCGGTGACGGTCTTCTTTATCGCGCAGAAATATTTCATCAGCGGCGTGGCCCTCACTGGCGGCGGTGGCGTGAAGGGCTGAAGCGTTTGCCACAGAGAACACAGAGCGCACAGAGACTCACAACAGGATTGCAAATGGATGTACCTGAGAAGTATCTGTGATTATTTCCACACCTCAGGACAAGCTTTGCAAGAATGAAAAAGGTCTCCTTCAGTTAGCTTCTCGGTGCCCTCTGTGCCCTCTGTGGCAAAACAAACGGATTTGAGATTGGTGGTTGTTTACTGGTGTACGCAACAGGAGAGGTTATGAAAACGCGACGACGGACGGCCACAATGCAGTGTGGCATGTGGCAACGGCTGGCCCTGTTTCTAGCGGTGGTGATGATGATTGCGGGCTGTGGCAACAGTACGGCTCCGGCCAGCCAGGGCAACAACCAGGCAGCAGCCCCAACGGGCGAAACCAAAGCAGCAGTGCCAACGGCGGCCCCGGCTAGCGGCGAAGCAGTGACGTTGCGCTGGTATCTGCGCTGGGACAAGGCCCGCATCGAGAAGGTGGCCCAGCCAGTGGTGGCGGCGTTCGAGAAGGAACATCCCAACATCAAGATTGAGATCGAAAACATCGGCACCATGGACGAGTACTGGACAAAGCTCCAGACCATGATCGCCAGCAACAACGCGCCCGACGTGATCTACCCCGCCACCCACCAGACCTACGCCCTGGCCTCCAAAGGGGCGCTGCTCAACCTGGAAAGCTACATCAGCGCCGACAAGCTGGATGTGAGCAAGTACGACACGAAGATTGTTGACCTCTATCGCTACGATGGCAACCTCTACGGCCTGCCGGTAGACATGGCCTCGCTCGGTGTGTTCTACAACAAGGCCATGTTTGATGCCGCTGGCCTGCCCTACCCCCAGGCGGGCTGGACATGGGACGACTTCCGCAAGACGGCCCTGGCCCTGACCAAAGACACCAACGGTGACGGCAAGACCGACCAGTTTGGTGTAGACAACTTCAACGAATACTGGCCGATTGTGGTCTGGACTCAGGCGGGCCACGGGGTGTTTAACGACATCCGCAAGCCGAGCGAGTTTAAGCTGGGCGATGAGAAGTCGGTGGCGGCACTGCAATGGCTGGCCGACCTGAGCACCAAAGATCACGCCATGCCCACCATCACCGAGCGGGGCGACATTTCTGACATGTTCGTTGCGGGCAAATCCGGCATGAAGATCATTGGCCACTGGCGCGTGCCCCAGTACATGGCCAACATCAAGGATTTCACTTGGGACATTGCGCCGCTGCCCCGTGGTGTCATCTCCGCCAACCGGGCCGACGGTAGCGCCTTTGCCATTACTGCCCAGTCGAAGCATCCCCGTGAGTCCTGGGAATTCGTCAAGTTCCTGGCTGGGCCTGGCTCCTATGGTGTCAACCTGCTGCTGGACTTGCAACAGATGACCCCGGCCCTGCTGGAATTCCAGCAGTCGGACAAGTTCCTCAAGCCAGAGAGTCTGCCAGGGGTCAACAAGCAGGCTCTGGTGGCCGAGCAGGAAAACCTGTTCACCATGTACGACCCGATCCACCCGTCCTACGACGAGTTGAACAGCATTATCAGGACAGAACTGACCGAACTTTGGGACGGCAAGGCTACCGCTCAGGAAGCCGTGGGGCGCATGCAGCCTCAGATGACGAGCGTGTTGGAGACGGTGAAGTAATGCGTACTGCATAATGCGTAACCGAAACTAAATTTACGCATTATGTAGCACAAGTCGGTCTCGATTCCTAGTTCCTGGTTGTTCTTGCACGGCCCCTGCTCCCCCACACGGGAGCAGGGGTTTTTCTTACACAGTGTTGGGAGAAAGTGTCATTCTGGCCCCAACATTACAATTCAGTCATTCAAAATGTACTCCTACGAGCAAAATAATGCGGCGACAACTATTCGTGGCACAGTTTATGCCGAAAAAGGCCGTGACAATGCTGTTACGCTATGCGGTAGGTATGAATAGATCAGGAAGAATGGCGATGTTGCCATGCTCACGTTGATGCGAGCGTGTGGACATTGCCTTTTTTTTTCTGCTCTTCAGATTAAACCATAGCCGTGCAGCAGTTTGCATCGTCTACAACAAGACATTCGGTGAAGGGGGAGTTCTGGTATGGCCCGTATTGTAATCATCGGCTCAGGCGTTGTTGGCCAGGCAACTGGCAAGGGTTTCACGAAAAAGGGACACGGCGTTAGCTACGTGGATATTAATCCGCAGACAATCAACCGGCTGCGTGCCGAGGGACTGGACGCCATGATGGCGGCAGAGGTGGAATGGGATGAGGTTGAGGTTGTGATGCTAGCCGTTTCAACACCGAGCGTTGACGGTGACATTGTGCTTGATTACATCAAGTCCGCTGCTGCCGATGTAGGCCGCGGCCTGGCCCAGACGGACAACTATATTACCGTGGTAGTGCGCAGCACGGTGCCGCCGACCACGACGGAGCGGGTGCTCACGCCGATTCTTGAGCAGACCTCCGGCAAGCGGGTGGGCGAAGGCTTTGGCATGGCGATGAATCCCGAATTTCTCCGGGCCGTGAGCAACGAGCAGGATTTTGCCCGGCCCTGGATCACCGTTTTGGGGGTGAATGATGGCTACACTGCCGAAATTCTCGACGAGCTGTACAAGCCCTTTGGCGCACTGATTGTACACTGCACCCCCACCGAAGCTGAGATGATCAAGTATGTCAACAATGTCTACAATGCGGTCAAAATCAGCTACTTCAACGAGGTGCATGCCATTTGCCAGCACTTCGGGCTGGATAGCAACCTGATTGGGGCGGCGGTGGCCCGTAGCGCCGAGAGCATGTGGAACCCGCTCTACGGCACCCGTGGCGGCGTGCCCTACGGCGGCGCGTGCCTGCCAAAAGACACGGTAGCTTTCCTCTCCTTTGTGCGCCAGCATGGCTTGCAACACCTGATGCTGGAAGCGACTCACGAAGTGAATAGCAGGCTGGAGGCATGGGTTCCCGCTGCAACCTCGCCCGACAAGATTGAAGAGATGCTGGTGGCCACCCGGCAGCGCGACACTGGCGACGAAGAGTTGCTGGAGCGGGTGGCTGGTGCGCAGTATGTCGTGACGTTGTAGAAGGCACGAAATGTGAGGCGGGAAACGTGAAACGTAATGCGTTATGCGTAACCCAGAAGGGAAATAAGGGAAATGCCGTCACGATGCCAGTAGTATTTCCTTTATTTCCCTCAATTCCTTTGCCGTTTCAGCTTCGAGCAATCTGCAATTCCTTTGGAGGACAACGAGACGCATGGTGACGCTGTTTCTGGAAAATTTCCTGACATTCTTTACTAGCATTTTATTACTCATTCCCATCGGGCTGGTGGGCCTGTTCCGCTGGATTATGTGGCTGTGCAAACGCATTCCAGCCCTGTTCTACCGCCCGATTGAGAACGACTTCGCTACGACGGCCACGATTATCACGCCAGTCTACAACGAAGACCCGGCCCTCTTTCGCATGGCGATTGAGTCGTGGATTGCCAATAAGCCCGACCGCATTATCGCTGTGGTTGATATAACCGATACAACCTGCATGGCGATTGCCAGGGAGTACCCGCAGGTGGAGGTGCTGCCGATTGACATTCCCGGCAAGCGGGCCGCGCTGGCGGCGGGCGTGGATGTGTCTACCACGGAGATTGTGGTGCTGGTAGATAGCGATGTGATCTGGGAGCCTGATGTGCTGCGGAAGATCAAAATGCCCTTTGCCGACCCCAAGATCGGCGGGGTGGGCACGCGCCAGCACATGTACCCCAGCGACATGAAGCGGGCCACCCTCTGGGAACGGCTGGCCGACATCTACCTGGACATTCGTTATGCCGATGAAGTGCCAGCAACGACTCGGTGGGGCCGGGCGGTAAGTTGCCTTTCCGGGCGCACCGCTGCCTATCGCACGCGCCTGTTGCAGGGCCTGCGGGAACCGTTTCTGAACGAAACATTTATGGGCAAAACCTGCATGAGCGGCGATGACAAGCGCTACACCTGCCTGGTGCTGCAGAACGGCTACCACACCTGGAACCAGCTTAATGCCAACGTCTATTCGACCTTCAAGCCAGATTTTAAGGGCTTTGTGAAGCAACGGGTGCGCTGGAGCCGCAACAGCTACCGCAGCGACCTGCGGGCCTTGTGGCAAGGCTGGGTCTGGCAGCACCCCTACCTGGCGCTGATGCTGATTGACAAGACAATTGCACCTTTCACCCTGCTAATCGGCCCGATTGTGCTGGTGATTGCGATTTTTATTGGCAACTGGTGGCTGGTGGGGGCACTGCTGATCTGGTGGCACCTGAGCCGAGCGGTGAAAATCTGGCCCCACTTGCGCAAGCGCCCGGCGGACTGGTTCATTCTGCCGATCTTTCTGGGCATCACCTACTACATGTCGCTGCTCAAAGGCTACGCCCTCTTTACTATCAACGAGCATAAGTGGCTGACGCGAGCCGTCGCTGTGGTAGACGGTAAAGTCTCCCGTGTGAGCGAAATCAGCCAGGAAGGCAAATCGGCAGCCTAAAACCGCTCACAAAGGCACAAAGGCACTAAAAAACGCTGCTGGACGCACATCATCTGTCATTCTTGAGCGTAGTTGCCAAAAAGGTTTTCAGGAAGGCTGATTCACACAAATCGGTCATATATAAATAAATTATAGCTGCTTGCTTTGTGCCTTTGTGCCTTTGTGAGAGCAACACATACCGTATGCAAATTCAACATGTTGAACCACATGGCCAACAGCAGTTGCACGCCGATCCGGTGTCGCGCCGTGGGCGTAGCATCACGCTGCTGGTGTTTCTAGCGGCGATTGCCTTGCTCATCGTTCTGTTTGCCACCTTTGGGGCCGGGCGGCTAGATCGGCTGTATGTCTTTCAGGCCGACAACCACTACAACGCGGGCCAGTACCAGGCGGCGATAGACGATTACAGCACCGCTTTGCGCTTCAACTCCAGCGACTCACATGCCCTGCTGCTGCGGGGCTACGCCCACCAGAAGCTCGGTGCCGACCAGCAGGCGCTGGAGGATTTAACGGCCTACATTGCCCTGAAACCAGGCGAACCCAATGGCTATGTGGCCCGTGCGGCCAGCCATACTCGGTTGGGCCAGTATCAGGCGGCGCTGGAAGATTATCGTCAGGTTCTTAGCCTCGACCCAACCAACGCTGATAGCCATTTTAGCCGGGCGAGTCTCTTCTTCAGTATGGGGCAGCCCCAGGCTGCCATGGACGACCTGAACCGGGGGCTGGTGTTTGAGCCGCGCAACACTGCCGCGCTGCTGCAACGGAGCGAGCTGAGTTTGCAGGCGGGCAACCGGGCTGCCGCCCTGATTGACCTGAACCGCGCACTCGACAGCGATCGGGAGAATGTTGACATATGGCTCCAACGGGCGGCGTTGTTTGAGGAGATGCATGATGCTTCCCGTGCCCTTGACGACTACCGTACCGTCGCGCGCCTCGACTCGACCCGCAGCGAGGCCCACATGCGAATGGGCACACTGCTGATGCAGTTCAACGATTTTGAACATGCTGAGGCCAGCTTCAGCGCCGCGCTGGAACAACATCCTCAGCAGGAAGCCTACATTGCACGGGCACAGGTGCGCCATGCCCGGCAAAACTACGCCGGAGCCAGCGCCGACCTGAGCGCGGCCCTGCAGGCTGGCCCGCCCACTGCCGCCATTTACCTGGCACGCGCCCAGGCCGAGGCCGCTAGCAACAGGACACAGGAAGCCCGGGCTGACCTGGAACAGGCCCTGGCCCTTGATGGCAGCAACCTGGCGGCATTAGTGGAACAGGCCCGGCTTCAGCAAGCGGCGGGCGACCAGGATGGGGCGCTTGCCAGCCTCAGCCAGGCAGTGGAGTTTGCCCCGGAGCAGCGTGACATACGGGAGCAGCGGGCTGAACTGTACCTCCAGCGCCAGCAGTACGAGCAGGCCCTGGCCGACTATAACCTGCTGGTGGAAGCCAACCCCGATAGCCCGACCCTGCTGGTGGCCCGAGGGCGGGTGCTGCGTGTGCTCAACAACGGCCAGCTAGCACTGGCCGATTTCGCCAGAGCCACTGCCATTGCCCCCGATTGGGAAGATGGCTACCTGGAACTGGGGGTGCTGGCGGGCGATAAGTCGCTTGCTCAGCTGGCGATAGAGAACCTTGAGCGAGCGCTGCAACTCGACCCCAACAATGGCCGGGCCTACGCTGCCCGAGGGCGGATTTACACCGACCTGGGCCAGCATGAGCAGGCGGTGAACGACCTGACACGGGCACTGACCCTGCGCCCTGATGACGACGCCACGCTGGTTGTGCGGGGCCGGGCCTTTCAGCAGCAGGGCAACTACGAGGCGGCCCTGAACGACGTGAACCAGGCCCTGGTGCTGAACCCGCAAAACATCGCGGCCCTCAATGGCCGCATCAATATCTACCTGGCCCAGGGCAACCTGGCGGCTGCCCGTGCCGACCTCGACCAGGGCCTGACGTTGCGCCCCGACAACATTAACCTGCTGCTCAAGCGGGCGCGGCTTAACCTGCAAGAAACCCGCTTCGAGCAGGCCGGTGCCGACCTGAACCAGGTGCTGCGGCTCGAACCAAACAATGCTGAGGCACGGGCGCTGCGCATCCAGACTTTTGTAGCCCGGGGCGACCTCGCAGCGGCCCAGGCCGAGGTTGACGCAGCCTTTGGCGCCAACCCGGTGGGTACCCCGGCCCTCTGGCGGGCGCGGGCGACACTGCTACGGGCTTACGGCAACATCGCCGGGGCACGAGCCTCCATCACCGAGGCCCAGCGGTTGGAAGGGCAACAGGCTGGGAATGAGTGATTAGCGATGAGAGATTGGCGATGAGAGATTGGCGATTGGCGATTAACTTCTCTTTTGGCAGAGCTTAATAAACAATCGCTAACCGCCTATTCAGGAAAATAACTGTATGCTTTCGAGAAAAGTGTTCTTTTGGTTCTGTACATCCTTGCTCTGTCTGGCACTTGGCGCATGTAGCAGCGGCACTGAACAAGCCGCCGCGCCGATGGCACCTGCCGCCCACACGCTGCTGGCGAGCACGCTGCCCCCGGCGGCGGAAGCGCCCGCCCCTGGCCCCTGTGCCAACCCGCAGACGCTCAACGCACCGGTGGGCGAGGAAGCCCCGGCTGGTTCCGCGCTGGATGTGCGCTACGACGGCGACAGCAACACGATTGTGCTGCGGGCGGGGCAGGCTGTATCGCTAGCGGCGGTCAGCGAGGCCCTGAACCGGCCTGAGCTACTGCGCCAGCTAGGGCCAAGCGAGTGGTTGCTGTCGGCCAACATCGAGATAGAAAGTGAGGCCGGGCTGCGGCTGGCAGGGCCAGAGGTGCAATGGCTCAAATTGAAGAGTGACGAGCAAGGCTTTGTGGCCCTGCGTGCCATGGGCGGGCAGCTGGAGATCGACTCGACCTGTATCTCGTCGTGGGATGTCGGGCGCAACGCTGTTGATGAGAACTACAACGACGGACGGGCCTTTGTGCTGGCCCGCGATGGTGCCCGCATGGTCATTCGCAATGCTGAGCTGCGCTACTTAGGCTACAACGCCGACGAATCGTATGGGCTGGTCTGGCGGGTGGTGGGCACCAGCGGCGAGATCATCAACAGCCACCTGGCCTACAACTATTTTGGCCTCTACACCGATGAGGTGAGCGGGCTGGTGATTCGGGGCAACCGCGTTTACCGTAATGTGTTATACGGCATTGACCCTCACACCCGTTCAAACAACCTTGTCATCGAAGACAACCACGTCCACGAAAATGGCAAACACGGCATCATTCTTGCAGATGAATGTCAGGACAGCGTGATCCGCAACAACCTCGTCTACCACAACTTGCACCACGGTATCGTGCTTTACCAGCGCTCCGATCGTAATCTGGTAGAGGGCAACACCGTCTACGGAAATGTCTATCAGGGCATTAACATCAACGAGTCCTCAGCCAATACGGTGCGCAACAACACTGTTTACGGCAATTTTGAGGGCGGCATTGGCGTTGGCACCCAGGCCCGCCAGAATGTGTTGATTGGGAATGATGTGCATGCGAACCAGGGCGACGGCATCCTCTTTTATGCCGATAGTGATGCCAACCAGCTGCAAGACAACATTGTCCGCGAAAACGACCGTTATGGCATCCACCTGGAAAGTGTGGGCAGTGCCACGGTAACGGGCAACCAGGTGCTGAGCAACACCGTTGGCATTGTTGCCACTAGCGCCTCGTCCATTACCGCCCCCCAACAGCAGAACCAGCTCGCGGGTAACCGCGAAACCGAAGTACGCCTCGGCGGATCGTAAATGCACATGCGACAAAAGGCACAAAGGCTTTCACAAAAGCTGAAGGAAAGAAGGGTAATGAAGGAAATAGGTTCTGAGTGTAGTGACGAGATTTCCTTTATTTCCTCCATCTCCCTCCTCATCACATCGTTCATACCCCTTCAACAGGCCCTTCAATAGGCTCACGAGAGCCTCAGGGCAGGCTTTTGAGTCTTTGTATGAATATCTATCTAACTCTGTGTTCGCTGTGCCTCTGTGGCACGTCGTTCAATGGCCAGGTTGAGTCAACGTTGTCTCAACCACTAGTAGCAAGGAGGGATGTAGCGGCCTCCGCGCAAGCGGGGGATGCTGATCTGTGCCGTATGGAAGACAAAAATCGTGTTAGCTCCAGAAATGTCAGCCGCAATGGATCGGGTCGTTTATTTGCACTACCGCGTCGCCAGGGTGGCAACCGGCGTGCGATGCTCCAACGGTGGGGCCTCCCGCGCTTCGCCTTGCTCGCGCTCTGTATCACGGTGTTTGCATTGGCAACCCACAGTAGCCTCACGGCTCAGGCCGCTACGCCAGCACAGCAGGTTATCCCCAGCTACCGCATCGCCCTCGACCGTAATGGTGAGTTCACGATCTATGTAAGTGGAGCGGGCGCTACGGTGACGTTGCCAGACATTCGCAACGGCGTGGTACCCCTCAATCCGGCGCTGAATTTGCTCGAAGACCAGGGCGGCGGTGTCTGGCTGGCCCACGCCAGCATCAGGATTGACCCTGGCGTGACCCTGGTACTCAACCCAGCCACAGTTACATGGCTCAAACTCCGCAGTCAAGCGTCGCCCATTCGCTTTGATACCATCAATCCGCCTATCGTCTCCGCCAACTTCACCCGGCTTCAGTCCTTCAACGGCAACATCTTCATTGATGGCATGAAGATCACCTCCTGGGATCCGACGGCCAACGGGCCAGACACCAACGTTAGCGATGGGCGCAGCTTTGTGCTGGCACGGGGTGCTGCTCGTATGGACATTCGCAATGCTGAGTTGAGCTACCTGGGCTTCCAGACGGGCGAGAGCTACGGCGTCTCGTGGCGTGATGGCGACCCAGGCGTAGACGGCAAGCCGCAAACACGGGTTACCGGCGAGGTGATCAACAGCACCTTCAGCTTTAACCTCTTCGGCGTCTACACCTACTACGCCAGCAACATGGTGTTCCGGGGCAACAAGTTCCGCAACAACCTGAGCTATGGCTTCGACCCTCACGACTTCTCGCACGATTTTTTGGTCGAGGATAACGAAGCTTTTGAGAACGGCAACCACGGCTTCATCATCTCGCGGGGTTGCTACAACATGGTCTTCCGCCGCAACAAATCATACAACAACCGTGGCCCCGGCGGGGAAGATGACAACCGTGCCCACGGCTTTATGATTGACCCTGGTTCGCCCACGAGTAAAGACCCACCCGCCCCTTCGGTGAACAACCTGTTTGAGCAGAACGAAGCCTGGGGCAACGAGGGCTACGGCATGCGTATCCTTGGCTCCAACAACAACATCGTGCGCGGCAACATCTTCCGCGACAACCTGCACGGGGTGACAATTGAAGGCGGCAGCACCGGCAACGTGGTTGAGAATAACACCATCACCGCCAGCCGCGTGTATGGTATCTACCTGTTCCGAGAGGCCAATGGTAACACCGTTACTGGCAACACCATCACCGGCAGCGGCAGGCACGGTATCTACATTCGTACCAGCAACAACACCATTCGTGGCAACACCAGCAACGAGAATGGCACGGTAGAAAACGGTCAGGGCCGTGGCTCCGGCATTACGCTAGCGGCAGAAGTAACCCCAGCCGATATGGTCGCCAATCTCCAGAACGTGGATGAGGATGAGGCAGCTGCCGAACTGATGCAGACTGGCCCGGTGCGTAACAACACTCTGGCACAGAACACCCTCTCCCGCAACCGTGAACATGGCGTTGACATGCGCAATACGCAGGACAACCGGCTGGAAGCCAACGTCATTGAAAGCAACGGTGCCCACGGCGTTTACATGGCGCGAAGCACCACCGGCAATATGCTGGTTCAAAACCGTATCGTAGGTAACACCCGCCACGGCATTCGGGCCAATGGGGCCGATACATTTAACAACCAGTGGAGCGAGAATCTGGTTTCCGAAAACCGGCAGGGTGGCATTGTACTGACCGAAGGTGCCCAACGTGGGATGCGCCCGCCCTTCTTTGTGCGGCAAGAAAACGTCCTTCGGGGCTTCGCTGCTCCCGGCACCGTTATCGAAGTTTACTCTGACCTGGGTCGCCAGGGGCAGTTTTTCGAGGGGCGCACTACAGCTACCGCTGACGGCACATTTACCTTTACCTTCGAGCAGGCACCACGAGGGCCGAACCTGAATCTCGTTGCCACGATGCAAGCGAATTCAACCAGCTTCAACGCTGACACCGGCCCGGTGCGCGTGTTTCTTCCGGTAGTGTCGCGCTAGCACCTCCATGGGGTGAGAGATTGGAGATCAGGAAGCGTAACCACTAATCTCCAATCTCTACTGTCCTGGCTTGTGTGGGATGAAACCTTAGCAGCTTTGCAGCCTGGCGTGAGCTAACAAATGCATGTTTGGGGAGATGGGCAATGCGAATTGGCGACACCAGCAGACGAAGATGGGCAACAGGGCGACAATGCCAACTGATAGGCTGCCTGCTAGCTGTGCTGCTGCTAGCGGCCTGTAGCAGTGGGGTAGCGCCCGGCCCAACGCCCGGCGGCCAAGCACCAACTCCACCCGCTCCACCCGCTACACCCACCGGCACGACGGTTGCGCCCGGCCCAACAGGTAGCCCGGCCAGCCCAACGGCCCAGGATGCCAACATCAGCGTGAACTACGACAGCGATAGCAATACCATTACGATGGAACGGGGCGACAGCACGGGCCTGGCCGGGCTGCGCGATGCCCTCAACCAGCCCGACCTGTTACAAGAACTGACACCTGGCGAATGGCGGCTAGCCGCCAACCTCCAGATTAACGAAGGGGCCAGCCTGCACCTGGCAGCCCCGGAGGTGCGCCGCCTTAAGCTCCGCAGCGACGAGGAAGCTTTCGTCTGGATTCGAGCTTTTGGCGGTGAACTGACCTTCACCGGCACCGAGGTGAGCTCCTGGGACAGCACCCGCAACGGGGTGGACGAAAATTATGCCGATGGCCGTAGCTTTGTGCTGGCCCGCTCCGGTGCCCGCATGAACATCACCGACTCGGTCTTCACTCACCTGGGCTACGCCGCCGATGAGTCCTACGGGGTGGCCTGGCGGCTGGAGGGCACCAGGGGCGAAGCGGTGAACAGCCGCTTTGGCTACAACTACTACGGCCTCTACAGCTATGAGGTTCCGGGCCTGGTTATTCGCGGCAACGAGGTGCATCACAGCGTGCAGTATGGCATTGACCCCCACACAAAATCAAACCATCTGCTGATCGAAGGCAACCGCGCCCACAACAATGGCAAACACGGCATCATTCTGGCCGAAGGGTGCAGCGATAGCATTATTCGCAACAACGAAGTGTTCAACAACCAGCTGCATGGCATTGTGCTTTACCAACGCTCCAACAACAATCTGGTGGAAGGCAACACCGTCTACGGAAATGCGTTAGAAGGCATTAATATCAATAATGCTAATGGCAACACCGTGCGCAACAACACCGTCTACGAAAATGGCGAGGCGGGTATTGGCGTGGGCCAGGGCGCACGGAACAACCAGATTATCGGCAACACCGCTCGTAACAACGGCCAGGATGGCATCTACTTCTACAGCAATGCCAGGGAAAACAGTGTGCTGGAAAATCTCGTTGCCGACAACCAGCGCTACGGCATCTACATCAAAAGCGAGCGCAACCGTGAGATCGAAGGAAACCAGGTGTCCGGCAACACCATCGGCATCTTCCACCCCGGCGAACACACCGACCAGCAAATCCAGGACGCCAATCGCGTCGCCAACAACCGCACAACTGATATTGCCTCGGAGCAATGAAGTGTTGCAACTCCGTTGAGTTGCAATTCCAATCTGCAATCAGTCAATTTGTGATTTTGTGGAAAGGAGTAGTATGGCTTTGAACGCTCTGCCTGTCCGCCTGTCTGTCTTGATATTGACACTTCTGATGAGCGCCCTCCTTGGGAGCACCATTCCCGCCTTTGCCGCCCCCACCACTTATTACGTCAATCCTAGCGGCAACGATGCCAATAGCGGCCTCACCGCCGCCAGACCCTTCCAGCATATTCAGCACGCCCTTGACCTGGCGCTCCCTGGTGACACCATTCGCCTCGCCCCTGGCGACTACATGCAAGACCTGGTTTCGCAGCACAACGGCACGCTGCATGCACCCATCACCATCACAGGCCCGGCGCAGGCGGTGGTGCGTGGCGCTGGCGCAAAGCGCATCATCGAGATCAACCACGACTTTCTGACCCTCAGCGGCTTTACCATTGACGGGCTGGCTGGCCCACCCGACCAGAAGGGCAGCTACCGCGACAAGCTGCTCTATGTGCTGGGCCAGACGCCTTACGAAGGCGTCAACGGTTTGCGGGTGCTTGGCATGAACTTCAAGAACGCTGGTGGCGAATGCCTGCGCTTGCGCTACTTCGCCCAGCATAACGAGGTGGCCGACTCAACATTTGTGAACTGCGGCGTTTACGATTTTAGATTCGCTGGCGGCGGCAAGAATGGCGAGGCAATTTACATCGGCACCGCACCAGCCCAGCTTGATGATGGCAAAAATCCCACCAGTGACCCCGATCAGTCGAACAACAACTGGATTCACCGCAACAGCTTCAACACCTGGGGCAACGAATGTGTGGACATCAAAGAGGGCGCATCCGGTAACATTGTCGAGCATAACCGCTGTACCGGGCAGCAGGATGCCAAATCGGCTGGACTCAGCGGGCGGGGCAGTGGCAACACCTTTCGCTTCAACGAGGTGTATGGCAATGTTGGGGCAGGCGTGCGCCTCGGCGGGAAGCAGCCCGCCGATGGCACCAATAACGCGGTCTACAACAACACGCTCCACGACAATCAGGCGGGCAGCATGCAGGTCGAGCGCTGGCCCCAGGCTCGCATCTGCGGCAACCTGGTTGATGACACCTCAACCAGCCAGGCTGCAACCGCCAGTCTTCCGTGTACGGAAGAATAACGCCTTACGCAAAGCCTGTTCCGAGAAGATCCACAAAAGCGTCGTCCTCTGCGTCTCTATGTTTCCCGCCATCCATATCATCCTCGAACCACCTTGATAGCACGCCTCATCTCGTCTACAATAGGCTGTGCCAGTACTCGTAACTCGTAACTCGTAACAAGGTCTGACCATGTACATCGCCCCTCACATTGCCGAAGCGCTTGCCAATAAGCAGCCGGTTGTAGCCCTGGAAAGCACACTCATCAGCCACGGGCTGCCCTTTCCCCAGAACCTTGAGGTGGCCCACGGGCTGGAAGACGAGGTGCGGGCGTCAGGGGCGTTGCCTGCCACCATCGGCGTGGTGGGCGGGGTGCCCACCATTGGCATGAACGCCGCCAAGGTAGAGCGCTTCGCCCGCAGCAGCAGCGTGCTGAAGCTGTCGCGGCGCGATGTTGCCGCTGCCATCGCCGCCGGGCGCGATGGGGCTACCACGGTGGCCGCGACCATGGCGCTGGCTGCCGCCGCAGGCATCGCCGTGTTTGCCACCGGCGGCATCGGCGGGGTGCATCGGGGGGCGCAGCAGTCGTGGGATGTCTCAGCCGACCTGACCGAACTGGCCCGCACGCCGGTGCTGGTGGTGTGCGCCGGGGCCAAAGCCATTCTCGACCTGCCTGCGACGCTGGAACAGCTGGAAACGCTAGGTGTGCCAGTGGTGGGCCTGGGGACGGACGAGTTTCCCGCTTTCTACAGCCGCAGCAGCGGGCTACCCCTGCCCACCCGGGCCGAAGCCCCGGCGGAGGTAGCGGGCATCTGGCGGGCGCAGCGGCAACATGCGGCGCTGTGTGCGCCAGGTGGGCTGCTGCTCTGTGTGCCGCCCCCGCCCGAGGTGGCCCTGGATCGGGTCGAGGTTGAGACCCACATCGCCCAGGCCCTGGCCCGGGCTGAGGCCGCTGGCGTGCGTGGCCCAGCGGTTACGCCGTTTCTACTCGCTGCCATGGCCGAGGCCACCGCAGGCGAAAGCATTGCCACCAACGTAGCCCTGCTGCGCCAGAACGCCCGCGTCGCCGCTGGGGTGGCAGTAGAGTTATGGCAGATTGCCGATTGACGATTAGACCCGCGCCCAACTTGGCATGCAGCAATCTGCCTTAACCAGGAAAAAGCGTAGGTTTTTATATCTGAACTGATTTTTTCCGAAGCGACTGCGCAAGTGGCTTGAGCCATTTGACGAGGTACACCCAGGTCAGGCATCTGGCCCAGCCTTCGGTTTCAACCTTCTGTTGCAACAGCGGGCGATAATCAGGCAGGCCGATTTGCACTGCGCTTTTCTTGTGTTGCACCAACCAAGTTGTCGCCTGATACATCATGGCATCAAGAACATGGAGATCGGCGTCAGCAACAAGGGGTGTACTGATAAAGCCTTTTTCTTGCCCGTGTGCAATACTGGCAGCAAGAAACCCCACCACCCGGCCACCATATTCAAAGGCTTGAACCCACGATCCCGCCTTCTGTAGCCGGTCAAACAGATCACTCCAGAGCGAAGGGAGATAGCCCGCCACGACAGAGTCGGAGATTTGAAGCTTTATAGGACTACTGATGCTCTGCTCGAGGGCAGCAATCAGCCCTTTATCACTGCGCCGAACAGGCCGACTGATAAGTTGATGGTCAAGTTTTGGGCATGCTGCGAAGAGTGGTAGCGGGTGTTCATACAGGGTATAGTGATAGGCCACCTCAAAATTCTGCTTGGCCAGATTGCCCAGTGATGCAACGTTGGTATCCAGCGCCGCCACTGTGGTACATGGGTAGCCCCGTGCTGCAATCCGCTCAAGCCGCTTTTGCAACAGTGCCTGGCCAATACCCTGTCGTCGGTACGCGGGTGCCACCATGAGGGTGTGCAAATCTGCTCGCTTGCGACCCGAAAAAGCTCCACAGCCAACCACTCGACCATCCTGCTCCGCCACCCATACTTCCCATTGAATGCCCAGGAGGGCAGTAAGCGTTTTCATTGGGAGCATACGCCCTCGTGTGAGGAGCTGGATTTGTGCCGCAAACCCTTCGGCGGTGATGCCCTCCACCGCTGACTCTTCGGCAAGCGATACCTTGATTAATTCCAGGATAGCAGGTACATCACTGGTGCGTAAAGGTCGTAGGTGAAATCTCACAATGCCTCCTAATAGTTAAACAAAGTTGAGAGTAACCCTATTGTAGCGCAAAGAGGTGGAGGTAGAAGAGAATGTATCTACATCTCTTCAATTTCCTCATCTCCCTCCTCCCCTTGACACCGTCCCAATCCGAAGTATGATGAAGCCAGCCACAAAACTCCCCGCTTAGAGCCGTCGTTAGGCCAGACCACGCATGTAACATAGCTTCTTGCATCGTGTCTGCCCATGCAGCCCCCGGCAATCCAAAATCTAAAATTGTAAATCCAAAATAGAGGAGCGTTTATGGCCCTGTCTCTCGCCCGCCTGCGCCCGGCGGCGGCAACACCTGGCAGTGTTCCCGTTCCTCCCGACTACTGGAGCCAGCCCACCGAGAAATTGCTAACCGCCCTTGGCTCCTCGCCCCAGGGACTCAGCACCGCCGAAGTCGCCAAACGCTGGTTCTTCGCCTGGAACGACCGCAGAGCAAACGCCGAGCGCTGAACGCTAAACGCTGAACGCTGCCTGTCAATTTACGCAGTACGTAGTACGCAGTACGCATTACGGTTCCTGGTTCTTGGTTCTGGGTTCTCGGTTCTGGGTTCTCAGTTCTCGGTTCTGTTGCAGTTTGACACCGCCCTACGAGCCTGCTATAATACCCGTTCAGATGAGGGTGGGAAACGCCACTCTCTTTTCGTGTTGTAAAGATGCATAGAGGTTTGGCCCGGTTGGTGCCGCGTGGCGCGCCAGGGGCATAGCTCAAGGAGCAAAGGCGTGTACGCAATAGTTCGCGACCGCGGCACCCAATACCGCGTCGAAGAAGGCCAGAAGCTGCGAATTGCCCTGATGGAAGCAGAAGCTGGCAGCACGATTGAAATGAATGAAGTGCTGATGGTTGGTGGGGCCGAAGGTGCCCGCATCGGCTCGCCAGTGCTGAACGGGGCTAGCGTCCAGGCCGAAGTGCTGGGCGATGTGAAGGGCGACAAGATCATCGTCTTCCGCTACCGCAACAAAAAGCGCTACCGCCGCCGCACCGGCCACCGCCAGAAGTATACCGAAATTAAGATCAGCAAAATTATTGCCTAGTTTGGAGGCCCAGAATGGCTCATAAAAAAGGTGTTGGTAGTTCGCGCAATGGTCGCGACAGCAAACCGAAAATGCGGGGCGTGAAGCGCTACGGCGGCGAGTATGTCACGCCGGGCGTCATTATCGTGCGTCAGTGTGGCACCAAAGTGAAGCCCGGCAACAACGTGGGCCTGGGCCGCGACTACACCATCTACGCGATGGTTGAGGGCACAGTTCACTTCAAGCACTACTCACGCAATCAGAAGATGGTCAGCGTGATCCCCGTTGAGCGGGTTGACATGGCCGCTGAGCCAGCCATCGCCGCCGACTAAAAGCAAAACAGAACGCAGAGAACCGAGCTTGCCTCTGTTCTCTGTACGTTATTTTTAAGAAACGAGCAACACTGTGAGACAGAATATTCATCCGAAAGTAAATACCGAAGGCATTGTCTGCACCACCTGCGGCACCCGCTGGAACATCACTACCACCCGCAACAACCTGCGTGTGGAAATCTGCGCCAACTGCCATCCCTTCTACACCGGCGAGCAGCGCATTGTGGACACGGCTGGCCAGGTTGACCGCTTTATGAAGCGGCTCTCGCAGACTCAGAACCGCCAGGCCGAGATTGCAAAAGGCAAAACCAAGCCCGAGCCAGCCCCCAAGAAGAGCCTACTGAAGGAACTCTACGGCGACGACGCGTAGTTTCCAAGTCGAGAACGCAACAACCGCCGAGGATGCTTGACCATCCCGGCGGTTTTTTTTGCCACAGAGGCACAGAGGACACAGAGTTCTTTAGCTTTTTATCACCTCTGCGCCCTCCGCGTCTCTGCGGTGAAACTTATGTACCATACAGCGCCACGATTTTTTGAATCAACTCCGTGGTTGAGCGGCCCTGGCGGTAGGGCAGCAGCAGCACCTGGCCACCGTAGCCATGCACCACCCGCGCCTCCGGCAAGCGCGTCGCATCCACCATGCCGTC
>JALONX010000935.1 GCA_025454695.1 Chloroflexaceae bacterium | reverse complement strand
ACCAGCTTGGATACGCTGAACATCACGTACAAGCGGTTGCAATTTTGGATCAACCGTTATCTGGCTGGCTTTGCCTTTTTCCTTATCGGCCACTGGTTCTGGGTAGAGCGTACCTATCATGCCCTCTTCGATGTGAGCATCACCCAAACCGGTGCGGCTCTCGACCTTACGGGCACCCTCCTGGTGAATTGCCTGATGGACAAAGTTCCATACCGTCACATCAGATGGATGCTTGCCTGGTGTCTCCGCTTCCTCATCCTCTTCGTAATCGTCCAGCGCTTCGTTGTAATCATCATAGTCATCCAGTGCCTCCTGGGTGAAGTTTTTGCGCTGAATCGTTTGTGCTTGCACAGTTGACCCGCCCTGCTGCACCACGTGGGTCAGTTCGTGGGCCAGCAGGTGCTGGCCGTCGCGGCTGCCGGGGTTGTAGTGGCCCTGGCGAAAGAAGATGTCGTTGCCGGTGGTGAAGGCCTGCGCCTGCACAGCCTGGCTCAGCTGGTGGGCCTGTGAGTCTACATGAACACGCACGCCGCTGAAGTCAGCTCCAAAGGCCGCCTCCATGCTCCGCTGCACCGTGGCGGGCATGGCCTGCCCCTGGCCTCGGGCGCTGTTAATGCTGGCTTCCAGGGCGGGCGAAATGGCGATGCCGGTAGCCCCACCGCTGCGCTGCACCTGCGTGGTGGGTTGCTGGAGCGTCCGTTCCAGCCGGGGCCGACTCACCAGCGCCGTGGCAATCTGTTCAGCTTCGCGCTCGAAGCGATCATCGGGCTGGCCGAGGGTGAGTTTCGGCTGCACCATTGGTGAGACATTCCGAACCGCAACGCCGTGAAATTGATGGGGTGCCGCTGCTGGCCGCGCAACTGTGGCCACAGCACTATCAGGGGAAAAGGGGCGGCTTGCCAGGCTGCTACTGGCGGGCGCAAGCCGGGCTTCCTGCGGGCGACGGGATCGCTGTTGTTTCATGTGGCACCCTTTCCCTGCGATTGATTGGTTTAATACACCCCACGCACCAGCCAAACAGTGCTATGGTAGCAAACGACTCTTCAGAAACTCTTCAAAACTTGCCTTAAAGTAGTAAAAATCAGGTAGATTTGATGACAAAATGGTTATTCCAGGTGAGATTGTAAAATTCCAATCCTGGTTATTCATCATCAGTCGGCATCAGTCCTGCGTCGGCGAGCAGCTCTTCAATGCTTGGCACATACCAGCAGTCGCGTCAAGTAGCTGCACAGTTAGGGTGATCCAGAGTCCTAGCAGATAGCTTTCCAGAACCTCATCGCCCTCGAATTCCTTAGCTTGGGATGGCGTGAAGGTACAGCCCAGGGCCAAGCCTGCCCGGCGGCCCATTTCGGCCAGGCTAGCGCTGTCGCGGCGACGCACCTGAAAATTAACTCTTGGCTGACTCATCATGCTCCTTTTGGTTTGGGTGCAGGCACCACTAGCGGGTTGCCCCGCGAAGCTTCTAACCCTGCATCCTCAGCATCGGCCTGATCTTTCGCGGTAGTGTTATTGGCATTAGCTACGGTGCGGATGTAGATGTTAAAATGAAAGGCGTCTGGCCCTGTGTCACGGTTACCAGAGATTTTGGCCAGCACGTCCCGCGCTTCTTTGACGATCTGCTTGATGGCGCCAATATTACTTTGCGAGCCAACGATAACACCCTTTGCACCTGAGCGTACCACAGCGCCTTTTGTAATAGCCTGCTGGTACAATTTGTTGCTCACTACGTAGGCATCAATGTCGAAATCTTCGGGATCGAAGCGCAGCCGTCCGCCATCTTTATCTATCTTCTGAGGCCCTTTAATACCTTTGGCGAGACTTCCCCGGATGCGTACCTGTGCGGCAGAATCAAGGGCAGTGATGCGTGGCACAAACTGTTGCATGGCTGCCAGCACCTCGACCTGTTTGGCGCGCCAGCTTTGTTCCCACAAAGTATCAGGGTCAATGTCAGTTTTGCCGCTAGAGACAGTTGTTGTTGCCTTTGTATCAGCGACAGTGGGGCCACCTTTGGTGGTGGTTGGTGTTGAAGTGATGGGAGCTGGCCCGTGTGTCGTTGGCACGGGGCCAGAGTTGAGAGTCACACCAACTTTAGCCGCAATTTCTGGCGGTGGGGTCACTTCATTTAATAAGGGATTAGCGCCCCAGCCACCAATCTTCTGGTAGAACTTTTTCGTGTCGGGGTCGTAGTAGTAGGCTGTTCCAGGAATAAGCTCCGCTTTGCGCTGAATGGTTGCTGGCGAACCATGACTGATAACAGGTGCAGGGATCGGGGTAACCCTGGGTGCTTGTGTTGAACGCACGACCTGATCAGCGACCCGATCTGCTTCTTGTTCATAACGGTCGCGAGTTGACCCGAGGCTGAGCCGGGCCTGAACCAGCGGCGGGGCAGTCCGCACAACGACATGTGCGAGCTGATGTGGTGATTGTTCCGGTGTGGTATGAACGTTCTGACTATTGGCCTGCTCGGGCGAAAAGGGGCGCGGAGCCAGTGTTGCCTGCATCAAGGTAGTGGTCAGTGGGGCGGCTGCCCGCCGACGGATAAGCTGCTTCGTCATAATCTGGTTGCTCCTTGATAACCATAACTCCTACGAGCGTGTCCAGGGCCACTACCATAGTTTCTTGGGGTATATACAAGAAAACGCAAGCACAGGGCCTTCTGATATGCAAGAAATGTACTACACCCAACCCGCCGTTTCTGCATCAGTCAAAGTCTTCTCCAGTTTGGCGTACTCGGTGCGGGCGGCCTGCAACAGGTGCGCCATTTGCACTGGCTCATCGGCGTCGGCGGCGAGAAAAGCGGCGTTGATGGCGATGTTGCGGATGTTGCCACCCGCCACGTTGAGCCGAGCTAGCCTGGCCACATCCAGCCCCTCGGTTGGCGTGGCGGCTGGA
>JALONX010000323.1 GCA_025454695.1 Chloroflexaceae bacterium | reverse complement strand
GCCTGTGGCTTGCCTCCACCTTTGGTGTGATTGCCGGGGTTGTTCAAACACTGGGCTTTTTGCGCTGGGTATTTGTGGTTCCGCACCTCGCCACCATCTATAGTAACCCTACCACCACAATCGCACAGCGTGAAGCGGTGGCAGTGGTATTTGAAGCTTTTCACCGCTATGCTGGCGTAGCCATCGGCGAACATCTTGGCTACTTGAGCACTGGCATCTGGACAATTGGAATTGCCCTGGCCCTTTCCAACGCCGCGCTGATAAAACCATGGCTCAGCACAATCGGCACTCTAGCTGCGGCAGGGATTATGCTGGGTGTGTTTGAAATCACTGGTTGGGAGTCAGCCGGGGTCATCAATGCGGTCAGCTATCTCCTCTGGTCAGGCTGGCTGGTTGTGGTTGGGCTATTCCTGTTCTTTCGCAGCACCAGTCCTCGGGATAGCACCACCAGCGCAATGCTTACCACTGCTGAGATACGTTACACCTGATCTACCAGGCGCGGAACAGTACAAGGTTGAGCGTAATGCAATACGCTCAACCTTGTATCACGTCCCACACACTCACGCCTCAAGAAAGGTAATCCCATAACGGGCATTGATCGCCCCAATCGCCTGGGCATCCTGCTGCACCACAGCGGCGCTGATTTCGGCAAAATAGCCATCCAGGCCACCAGGAACGGCTGTGATGATCAAGGTACATGGCGCGTCCGTCGTATTCCGAAAAAAATGGGCCGTCTGGCGGGGAAACACCACAAAGCTTCCGGCCTCAAGCTGCCAGCTTGCATCGGCATGGCCAACAGTGCAGCTGCCCGCCTGCACCAGCACCACCTCATCTTCGTGCTGGTGAACGTGGAGAGAGGCCCCTTCACCAGGAGCGAGCCGTAGCTCTAGCACCGTGCAGGCGTTGCCGGTCAACTGGCGGGGGATTTTGCAGCGGATGGTGCCGAGGCCAGGGTAGGACGTCCCTTCGCCGGGGCCAACGATATGGATGGGCGGCTGTGTCATGGACTGAGTCCTTTTGCTCTGTCATTTCTGATCCGCATTACGCCGGTCATCTCTGCGAAGTATATACTATAGCAGATTGCAGATTGGAACAGCACGGCGATGCGATACACCCCTATGGTGCTGGCTCAACCGATCTGCAACCTGCTATAAACACAGGCATGTTGCGACCGACACTACGTAGAACTTCTGGTTATGTTAACATTGCCGAGAAGCCACCTCAAACCTTTGTTCTGGTTGGTGTTGGGCAGGTTCGCCGCCCCCAAACCTCCACCACAGATGGACTTTGACATGCTCCCTGCGTATGACTTGACACCACTTCCAAACCCGCTCGCGGTACTAATTGTCTGCGGGACAGATGACATATTGCATCCAGTTTCTAGTAAGCTTATACTACAATCCGGATACCATTTCGTCATCCAGGGCCTAGCGTTGCCGGAGAAGAGCTACATGACCCCGATACCACCCGATTCAATCCCGAATGTGTCAGCCGATTATAGCGATGCGTTACGCCAGGCCAACCATCGCTTGCAGCAATTTTTTGACGTTTCCCCACTGGCAACGATTGAGTTTGACCTTGAGGGAACGATTCTGCACTGGAACCGGGCCGCCGAACACATCTTTGGCTGGGCTTCGGCAGAGGCCATTGGCAAAAATATTTTTACACTGCTGGTACCAGATGTCGCATGGGAACATGTGCAAGGCATTATGCAGGTGCTGCTGGGTAGCCAGGCTGTTGATAGCCGTAACCAGAACGTCCGCAAGGACGGCACCATGATTACCTGCCAGTGGCACAACGCCGTGCTGTATGACGCAGACGGCCAGATGACCGGTATCCTTTCTCAGGTAAGCGATGTTTCTGAACAACTCCGGGCTGAGGAAAAACTGCGCACAAACCAGCACATGTTGCAAAGCCTGATCAACAACTTTCCTGGTGCCATCTATCGCTACACCACGACGCCTACCTGGCAGATGACCTTTATGAGCGAACGGGTGCAAGACATGCTGGGCCAACCAGCCCACATGTTTATAGCCCAGGGTGACACGCCAGCGGCGCTTCAGTTCAATCAATTTATCCATGCGGAAGACCGCACCGCCGTGCTTGACACGGTTCACGCGGCTCTGGCCCAGCAACACCCATTTGAAATAACCTACCGGGTCATTGATGCTCAGGGGCGTGAAAAATGGCTCTGGGAGCGCGGCCAGGGCGTGTTTGATGAGCAGGGCACACTGATTGCCATTGACGGCTTTATCAATGATGTAAGCACACAACGTCAGGTGGAAACCGAACTGCGCTGGACTCAGGAGTTGTTTAGCAGCATGATCAACACCTTGCCTGGTGCGGTCTACCGTTGCGCCAATGACGCAATCTGGACGGCGGAGTATATCAGTGAAGGCGCACTGGATTTGTATGGTTATCCGGCAAAAGCTTTCCTGGAAGCAGATGAGGACTCGAAACGTCGTTATATTGGTGATATGATTCACCGTGAAGATAGCCCCTGGATTGTTGCAGCCGTCGAACAGGCCCTGGCTGAACGACGCCCGTTTGAGATTATCTATCGCATTATAGATAAACATGGCCGGTTGAAATGGTTCTGGGAGCGGGGCCGGGGCCGGTTTGACGCACACGGCACGCTGCTTTCCATTGACGGCTTTATCAGCGACTACAGCCTGCAGAAACAGGCCGAAGAGGAGCGCAACGCGCTGCAAGAACAAGTCATCGCCGCGCAGGAAGCCACCCTGCGCGAACTTGGCACGCCAATTATTCCGCTGGCCAATGGTATCATCGCTATGCCCCTCATTGGCGGCATTGACAGCAACCGTGCCCAGCAGGTGATTGAGAGTTTGCTGGAAGGGGTGAATACCCACCGGGCCACCGTCGCCATTCTTGACATTACCGGCGTGCCCGTGGTGGATACGCAAGTCGCCAGCGCCCTGCTGCGGGCGGCTCAGGCGGTGAAGCTCCTTGGCGCACAGGTGGTGCTGACCGGTATTCGCCCGGAAGTGGCCCAGACCATGGTGGGCCTGGGGCTAGACATGGGCGACATCGCTACCCGCGCCACCCTGCAAGACGGCATCAGCTTCGCCACCCAGCGCAAGCGGGAAGGTACGAAAGCGTGGAACTTAACGGGCGGGTAGCGCTGGTGACAGGTGGGGCGCAGCGGGTGGGGCGGGCGATTGCCCTGGCGCTGGCCGGGGCGGGCATGCGGGTTGCCCTGCACTACCACCGCTCGGCGGCGGCAGCCCGACAGACCCAGGCCGAACTTGAAGCGCTGGGGGTTGAAGCCCTGGCCTTCCCCGCCGACCTGACGGTGGTAGCCGAGGCCGAGGGCCTGGTGGACTCGGTGGTAGCCCACTGGGGCCAGCTCGATCTGCTGGTGTGCAGTGCGGCCCGCTGGGAGCGGACGCCGTTGGGCAGCGTGAGCGCCGAGCAGTGGGACGGCCTGTTCGATCTCAACGTGCGGAGTGTCTTTTTTCTGGCTCAGCGAGCCGCACCGCACTTGCAGGCCACTGGCGGCTCCATCGTTGCCATTGCCGATGCCAGCACCGCCAAAACCTGGGCTGGCTATAGCCCCTACCTGGCCAGCAAAGCGGCCCTGGCGATGCTGGTGCAAAATCTGGCCCGCGACCTCGCGCCCCATGTGCGCGTCAATGCCATAGCCCCCGGCCCGGTTCTCCTCCCCGACGACTGGAACGACAGCCAGCGCGAGCGGGCCGCCCGCAGCACCCTGCTCCAGCGCGTCGGCACCCCGGACGATGTAGCGCAGGCGGTGCTCTACCTGGCCCAGGCCCCCTTTGTCACCGGCGTGGTGCTGCCGGTTGATGGGGGGATGGGGATGCGGTAACTGCGTACTGCGTAATCCGTACTGCGTTCATCGTTCCATGTTCCTCGTTTGCATTGCGGGCGGGTCTGAGACCGCGCCCCTACGGCGGTGTATTTCGTTGGTCTCCGGTCTCCCGGTCTCCCGTCTCCCGTCTCCGGTCTCCCGGTCTCCCGGTCTCCCGGTCTCCCATCTCCGGTCTCCCGTCTCCCGTCTCCCGTCTCCCGGTCTCCCGGTCTCCCGGTCTCCGGTCTCCCGGTCTCCGGTCTCCCGTCTCCCGTCCGGCATTCATCATCTCAAAGGGTTAATTCCGCGGTGATGACGCCTTCGCTGCCGGTGCTGAGACGGAAGCCCAGTTTGCGGGCAACGGCCTGCATGCCCCGGTTGTCGGGCAGCACATGGCCGATGATGCGGGTGATGCCTTCCTCTTTGCCGTAGGCGATGAGGCGGCGCAGGAGTTCGGTGCCGAGGCCGTGGCCCTGCCATGCGTCGTTGACGAGCACGGCAAATTCGCCGCTGCTGCCGTCGCGCAGTTTGTTGAGGCGGCCTACGGCGAGAATGGTTTTCTCGCCTGTGGTGGCGTCGCTGCGTTCGGCGGCGAGCACAACGGCCCGGTCGTAGTCTACAAAGCTGATGCGGGCCAGCCGTTCGTGCGAAATGCGCTGGCTCAGTTTCATGGGGAAGAAGTAGCGCAGGTAGACGCTTTTTTCCGACACTGTCTGGTGGAAGGTGACGAGCAGCGGCTCGTCTTCGGGGCGGATGGGGCGCATGACGATGGGTGTGCCGTCACGCAGTGCCCAGGGCTGCACCTGGTGGCTGGGGTAGGGCCGAATGGCCAGGCGTGGCAGGTCGGTTTCGCGCACGTCGGGGCCGTAGAGCCGCACCGTAGCTTCGGCGGCGACGATCTGGTCGCCCTGAGCCAGTAGCGGGTCAAGGCTGATCGACTCGATCCAGCGCTGTTCGGCCACCAGCTGGCTGAAGCGCACCAGCAGGGCGGCCAGTGCGTCCAGATTCACATGCTGGTGCAGCGTGCGGTAGATGCGGGTTTGTTCCATCACCCGGCGGGCCAGCGTGGTGTTGAGTGGCGGCAGGCCAATGGCCACGTCGTTGAGGGGGCTGCCGAGCGGCCCACCCACACCAAAGCGCAGCACCGGGCCAAACTGCGGGTCGGGGTGGCTGCTGAGGTGCAGGGGCAGGCCAGCATGTGGTGGGCGGCGGCGCAGGGGAATGTTGTATGCGGCGAGGAGCTTGTGGGTGGCCGGGGCATCGAGCGGTTCGCAGCCTGCCGTTCGGCACGCTTCGATCAGTTGGGTGGCGCGGCTGCGTCGGGCTGCGTCCACACCGTCATCCGCTAAACCTGGCGTTTCATACAGGCTGCGCAGGTTCTGGGTGTAGCGCCACAGGGTTTGAAAGTGGTGGGCGGCGGCGTCGGGGTAGGCAAAGCTAGGAATGCCTGCCTGGTTCAAGATGGCCGCACCGGAGGCCACGTCGTCGCCGCCCATCCAGCTCGCCAACAGCGGTTTGCGGTAGGTTCTGGCCAGCGTCTGCACCACTTCGGCCACGCGGGTGGGGGCCGTCATGGCCTGGGGCGTGAGGATGATCAGCATGCCGTCGCTTTCGGGGTTGAGTGAGGCGGCGGCGATGGCCTGGGCGTAGCGTTCTGGCCCGGCGTCGCCGAGCATGTCAATCGGGTTGCTGTGGCTCCAGTGGGCGGGCAGCACCGCGTCGAGAGCCTGGTGAATGTCGGGCGGCAGGGGGGCCAGTTCGCCCCCGGCGGCAGCCAGGGCATCGGCGGCGAGCACACCGGGGCCGCCCGCATTGGTGACGATGGTGAGGCGTGGCCCGGCGGGGCGGGCGTGGCGGGCGAGGGCTTCGGCCAGTTCAAACAGATTGTTGATGGTGGTGACGCGCAGCACGCCGCAGCGGCGAAAGGCGGCTTCCAGCACGGCGTCGTCGCCAGTGTCGGAGCCGGTGTGGGCCACGGCGGCGGCGCTGCCGGTGGGGGTGCGCCCGGCCTTCAGCACGATGATCGGCTTGTTGAGGGCGACTTCGCGGGCGGCAGAGAGAAAGGCGCGGGCGTCGCCAACGCTTTCCATGTAGAGCAGGATGCTGCGGGTGTTGATGTCGTCGCCGAGGTAGCTAATCAGGTCGCTCCAGCCCACGTCGGCCATGCTGCCGAGGGAGATGAAGGCGCTAAAGCCAACCCGTTCGCGCAGGCTCCAGTCGAGCACGGCGCTGTAGAGGGCACCGCTCTGGCTGATAAAGGCGACGCTGCCGGGGCGGGCGCTGGTGGGGGCGAAGGTGGCGTTGAGGCCGGTGAGTGGGCACATGACGCCGAAGCAGTTGGGGCCAATCAGGCGCATGCTGCCCGCCCGGCTCAGCATTTCGGCTTCCAGGGCCGCGCCGTCTGCGCCCCGTTCGCGGAAGCCCGCCGAGATGACGATGGCCCCTTTGACCCCGGCGGCGGCGCATTCGCCAACGACCTCGGGCACGCTGGCGGCGGGGGTGACGATCACGGCCAACTCAACCGGGCCAGGAACGGCGGCGATGCTGGGGTAGGCCGCCAGCCCCAGCACCTGGGCACTGCTGCGGTTCACCGGGTAGATGCTGCCGCCGAAGGGGGTGTTGAGCAGGTTCTGCACGACAGTGCGGCCCACGCTGCCTACGGCTTCGGTGGCACCAACAACCGCCACGCTGGCGGGCGCAAAAAACACATCCAGCGGATGGTTCTGACGATAGGTTTCGGGCGAAATGGCGGACACTCCAGTTACGAGTGACGAGTTGCGAGTTGCGAGTAACGAATAACCAGAGTCAGTTTGCCGTTTGCAGTTTAGTCGAGTAGTGCAAACTGCAAACTGGGGACTGCTCCCTAAGGTTAATCGTCGTCCGATTCTACCATGGGTTGGGTGCGGTAGTGTTTGAGCAGGGCCAGGGCTTCATCGTCG
>JALONX010000934.1 GCA_025454695.1 Chloroflexaceae bacterium | reverse complement strand
TGTCTAATGGCCCAAAACAGACACCGCTCAGGAAAGGCCAAGGACGCGCCGCAGGTAGCGTCCCGTGTGCGATTCGGCTACGGTTGCCACATGTTCCGGCGTTCCGGCGGCGACAATGCGCCCGCCCCCAGCCCCGCCTTCGGGGCCAACGTCAAGCACCCAATCAGCAGATTTGATTACATCAAGGTTGTGTTCAATCACCAGCACGGTGTTGCCCGCCTGCACCAGCCGCTGTAAAATCGCCATCAGCCGTTCGATGTCGGCGAAGTGCAGGCCGGTGGTTGGCTCGTCGAGAATATAGAGCGTGCGCCCGGTGGCCCGGCGGGCCAGTTCCCCCGCGAGCTTGATGCGCTGGGCCTCGCCGCCGCTGAGTGTGGTGGCGGGTTGCCCCAGGTGCAGGTAGCCCAGGCCCACGTCCATCAGCGTTTGCAACTTGTCGCGAATGGCAGGCACCCGCTCAAAGAAGCTGGCCCCTTCTTCCACAGTCATGTCCAGCACATCGGCGATGGTGCGGCCCCGGTAGCGAATGTCGAGCGTTTCGCGGTTGTAGCGTGCGCCACCACAGACTTCACATGGCACAAACAGGTCGGGCAGAAATTGCATTTCGACCCGAATGAGTCCTTCGCCGCCGCAGTTTTCGCAGCGCCCGCCCTTCACATTAAACGAGAAGCGGCTGGCATCGTAGCCACGTGTGCGGGCTTCGGGCGTCTGGGCAAACAGGTCACGGATGGGGTCAAAGACCTTGGTATAGGTCGCCGGGTTAGAACGGGGTGTGCGCCCGATGGCCGACTGGTCAATCGCGATGACCTTGTCGAGATGCTCCACGCCCAGCAGCGCATCATGGGCACCGGACCGCTCGCGGGCGTTGTAGAGCAGCTGAGCCAGGCGGGCCTGAAGTGTGTCGTTCACCAGGGTGCTTTTGCCGCTGCCGCTCACGCCCGTCACACAGATCAGGCAACCCAGCGGAAAACGGGCTTCAACGTTTTTAAGATTGTTGGCCCGTGCGCCCCGCAGCACCAGGGCCTTGCCGTTACCCGCCCGCCGCTGCCGGGGAACGGCGATGCCACGCTTGCCGCTGAGAAACTGCCCGGTGATCGAGCGCGGCTCGGCCAGTACGGACTCAAGCGGGCCACTGGCGATGAGTTCGCCGCCCGCCTCGCCAGCGCCGGGGCCAATATCCACAATCCAGTCGGCGGCGCGGATAGTTTCTTCATCGTGTTCCACCACCAGCACGCTGTTGCCGAGGTCGCGCAGGCGTAGCAGCGTGTCGAGCAGCCGTCCATGGTCACGGGGGTGCAGGCCGATACTCGGCTCATCCAGCACGTAGAGCACGCCGGACAGCGCCGCGCCCACCTGTGTGGCCAGCCGAATGCGCTCAGACGGGCCAGCACCTCTTTCAAAATCGGCGTGGCGATGAGGCGGTCACGGGAAGAACCGAGAACCGGAGAACCAGGCGGAGGAACGGTTGCTTCACTATCCTTGGGTTGGGCGAACACAAGGTTCGCCCCTACAGACTCGGTCAACAGATTCTCGGCCCAGGCCAGCGCTCCATCCACCGTGAGGGCGGCAATCTGGGCAATGTTCTGCCCGGCCACGGTGACGGCCAGCACCTCCGGGCGCAGGCGGGCACCGTTGCATGTAGGGCAGGTGCGGGGCGTCATAAACTGGGTCAGCTGCTCACGCTCACTTTCGTCGTTACTTTCGGCCATGCGGCGGCGCAGGCTGGGGATAACGCCCTCAAAGGCCGACTGCACCGTGCGCAGTTCCCCCCGCACCCGGTAGCGCAGCGGCATCACATCGCCGTTGGAGCCGTAGAGCACCGTGCCCACCGCTTCCGGCGGCAGGTCGCCCACGGGGATGTTGAGGCTGAAGCCGCTGTGTTCGGCCAGCGACTCAAGCAGATCGTCGTAGTAGCGGCGGTTGCTTTTGCTCACCTGGCTCCATGGCAGCACCGCGCCCTCGGCCAGGCTGCGGCTCCGGTCGGGGATGATCAGATCGGGGTCGAATTCTTGCACCTGGCCCAGCCCGCCACATGTGGGGCAAGCCCCACGGGGGTTGTTAAAGGAAAAATCCCGTGGCTCCAATGCTCCCAGATTGATCGGCCCGTGAACGGCGCAGGCATACTGCTCATTAAAGCTGAGTTCCTGCCCGCCCACCACCTGCACCAGCAGCGTGCCCTGGCCCAGCTTCAGGGCCGTCTCCACCGAGTCGGTCATGCGTACCCGGTCGGGGTTGTCGCCAGATGACGGAGTTGGACGGACAACCAGCCGATCCACCACCGCCTCGATGGTGTGGGAACGGTATTTTTCCAGCTTGATCGGCTCGTCCAGCTCGCGCACCTCACCGTTGATGCGGGCACGCACAAAGCCCTGCCGCCGGATATCGTCCAGCACATTCTGGTGTTCGCCCTTACGATCCTGCACTACCGGGGCCAGCAGCAGCAGGCGGCTCCCTTCGGGCAAACTCAGGATGGCGTCCACAATCTGCTGGGGCGTTTGCTTTTGTAGTGGGCGGCCACAGTGGGGGCAATGGGGCTGGCCAACGCGGGCGTAGAGCAGGCGCAAAAAGTCGTAGATTTCGGTGATAGTACCCATGGTGGAGCGGGGGTTGCGGCTGCCACCCTGCTGGTCAATCGCAATCGCGGGCGAAAGGCCATCAATCGCATCTACATCAGGTTTGTCGAGTTGGCCCAGCAGCTGCCGGGCGTAGACCGACAGGCTTTCGACATAGCGCCGCTGGCCTTCGGCAAAAATGGTGTCAAAGGCCAGGGTGCTTTTGCCCGAACCGGACAGGCCGGTGATCACCACCAGCTGGTTGCGGGGCAGACTCACGTCAATATTTTTGAGGTTATGTTCCCGAGCACCCCGGACATGAAGCCAATCGTGCATAGTTACGAGTTACGAGTTGTGAGTTACGAGTTACGAGTTACGAGTTGCGAGTTACGAGTTACGAGTTACGAGTTACGAGTTACGAGTTTGAATGAACAGAAAGTCATCGTAGCACGGAGTGGGGTGCGGTGCAAGCAAGCACACGAACGGTACGAACGAGCGCACGCAAAAGG
>JALONX010000012.1 GCA_025454695.1 Chloroflexaceae bacterium | reverse complement strand
GACGCCAGCAGCTCAATCAGGTCGGTAAACTCATACTCGCCCCGAGGCGAGGGCCGAATCTCGTGCAGGGCGGGAAAGGCAGCAGGGCCGAAGTGGTAGATGCCGGGGTTGGCCAGGGCGTGCGGCGGGGGATTGGCGGGCTTTTCCAGAATACGCACCACATGGTCGTCAGCTAGCTCCAGCACCCCAAACGAGCGGGCATCGTCTACCCGCAGCCCGGCCAGGCTGTAGGGCTGCTGGCACAGCGGCTCCAGGTCTTCCCGGCTGATCAGGTTATCGCCGTAGAGCAGAAAAAACGCCTCGTCCAGCGGCCCGAAGGCCGTTTCCACAGCCAGCAGGGCACTCGCAGTGCCGTTAGTCTGGTGCTGGTGGGCGTAGCGCAGGGCCATGCCCCGGTAGGCGGAGCCGAAGTGGGCGCTAATGTCGGCGGCACGATAGCCCACCACCAGCGTCACCGTTTCCACCAGGCCCACCAGTTCATCCAGAATGTGGGCCAGCAGTGGCTTGCCAAGCAGGGGTATCAGCGGTTTGGGACGGTCGTTGGTCAGCGGGCGGGTGCGTTTCGATTCGCCAGCGGCCAGAATCACGGCGTGGCGCGTGGTGCAAGCATGGTTGGTTGACGGACTCACGGCGGCTCCTCATGTAGCGCGGGGTGCGTTTGCAGCACGGTGGCTGTTGCCGCTCCATGGTACCAGAAAGCGAGTACACGCGGCAAGGAGCTGATGGGGTCAACCGGAGGTTATACAAAAGACAAGGTTCATATCAAATCTACTCTGTAGCGTAAATGCTTTGTAAAGAACGTTTTCTGCCATGCAGGCTCGGTGTCACCCCGAACGAAGGTGAGGAGTCTTCAGCGCATGACTATGCAGATTCCTCCCTGCGGTCGGCATGACAACGCCGATCATTGGCGACAAGAAACGTCGTTTACAGAGCAGGAAATACTCTGACGACGAAAATTTCACGTATTTCTAAAACAACACGCTTCAGCGTGTTTTGGGCTTCCAGACGCCGAATTCATTCGGTGGACAGGGCAACACCACATGTATGGATTAAAAAGTAAAACTCCATAAGTCCGCACGACGCATGGTCAAGTACGAGATGCTAACTTCGAACCTCGTCGAACACAGAAATTATCCGCAGACGACGCAGATGACACGTTTCCTCATCTACGTCGTCTGCGGATAAAACACATACATCTGCCTGGCACACATAATGACACCTCCGCCCTCTGTGTTCTCTGTGCCCTCTGTGGCAAACGGCAGATTACGACGAAAGATGCTGCGTCAGCAGAATTGCCTGGGCCACCTCTTTCATGGTTTTGCGGCTGTTCATGGCCAGTTGCTGGATTTTGCGGAAGGCGTCGGCCTCTTTCAGCCCCTGCTGATCCATCAGATAGCCTTTGGCCCGTTCGATCACCTTGCGCGTTTCCAGGCGCTCGCGAAGCTGGCTGAGTTCCTGTTTGCGCTGGTGCCGTTCCTGCCAGCGGGCGCGCGTCACTTCAATCGTCGGCAACAACTCGGCGTCGCGGATGGGCTTGACCAGGTAGCCCAGCACCCCGGCTTCGCGGGCCTGCATCACCTGCTCGCGGTCGCAATAGGCCGTAATCAACAACACTGGCGCAAGATCTTCTTTGCCAATAACCTGAGCCGCCTCCAGGCCCGTCATGCGGGGCATTTTCACGTCCAATATCACCAGGTCGGGGCGAAGTTGGCGCGTCAGGTTGATAGCGCTCAGGCCGTCGCCCGCTTCGCCCACCACCAGATAGCCTAACTCCGTCAACGACTCACGCAGGTTCATTCGAATAATCGACTCGTCGTCGGCGATCAGAATACGCTTCTCCATGGCAACTCCACACAAGAACGCCCCGGCAACTCAGAGATTGAGTAGCGAGGGCGACAATGCACAAGGGTATTGCCACAAAGTATAGGTGGTGCGCGGCAGCGAGAACAATAGTTAAAGTATACAAACTCTTCTACCGCCCGCTTGTGCAAGGGGATTGGAGTGACGAGGGTCGAGTGACGAATTACGAATTACGAATTACGAATTACGAATTACGAGTGACGAGGGTCAAGGGTCGAGTGAAGACGATTCGCGAAGGGCGCGAAGCCTGCCCTGAGGAATCGAAGGGGCCGCAAAGAAGTGGCTTGTCATCTTGTCATCTTGCCTGCCCTGCTCCTCGTCAAGCTCGGAAACCGCTTGTCGAAGGGTCATCTTGTCTCTGCGCCTCTGCATCTCTGCATCTCTGCGTTTCTGCGTTTCTGCGTTTCTAATGCTAACGGCGCTTCGACACAACGCCGTGGCCTGCGGTGATATGATCGAGCCGCAGGAATGCGCCGTGTTGGGCGAAGCCGCCATCAAAGGGGTTTTCGGCCATAAACATGGGCGTGTCAAGGTCTACAAAGCTAAAGCCGCCCAGCCCGGCGGCGAAACAGGCCGAGGTACTCATCGCCAGGATCGACTCGACCTCACGGTCTCATCGGTGGCAACGGGCACATGGCCCCAGCGGCTCACCTGGTGCAGCCCGGCCCAGTCATCCTTCGGCACCGGCTGCTCAAACAGCACCGGCGTGATGCCCCGGCTTTGCAGCGCCGCCAGCAGTTCCAGGGCGCTGTCGCCGCTAAAGCCGCAGTTGCCGTCCAGCATCAGCGGCGAGTCGGGGGCAACAGCGTGAATGGCCGCTACGCGCTCCACGTCCAGGGCCACATCGCCAGAGCCGATTTTGATTTTGATGGTGCGAATGCCACGGGCCAGCACGCCCCTGGCGGCGTTGGCCGCATGTTCCACCGAGCCGGTAGTGATGGTCATGTCGGTTTCCAGGCTGGTGGAAGCGCCGCCAAAAAAGGCCCACAGCGGCATGCGGGCCTGGCGAGTTAGCCCATCAATCACCGCCGTTTCCAGGGCGCAGCGGGCGGAATCGGCCTTGCTGACGGTGCGAACGAGGGTGGCCGCAATGGTGCGCCACTCGCGCACATCGGCCCCTTCCAGCGTGGCGCGGGCGGCGAGTATGGCAGCGCGGGCCTGTTCCTGGGTCTCGCCATTGAAGGCGGCGAAGGGGGCGGCTTCGCCATAGCCCAGGGTGCCGTCGGCCAGTTCCAACGTCACCAGCAGGTTGCGGGCCACATCTTGCGCCCCACCGGCAATGCCAAACGGCTCGTTGAGCGGAATGTCCAGGGTTTCAACGGCGATAGAGCGGATGGTAGTTGGGGTTGGCATGTTTCAGTTGGCAGTTTTCAGTTGGCAGTTTCCAGTTGGCGGTGTGTGGTACACGGTCTGCACAAGTATAGCACAGCTCATTATCTCCCTTGAGTCTCGCACCGAACGTGCTATCATGTGGCGTGGAATGTAACGTATGGCAGCAATTCCTTTGCGGCTTTGCGAGAAATGTTTAAGTCTGGAAATGGTTGTGGTGCTATGCAATCAAACGAAGCCGACAGCGTGCAGCGTGTTCGCCGAGGCTGTGTTGGCATTGTGATCCTGCTGACGGCGATCATCGTCTCGTTTATCTTTGCCACGGGCAACCTGGCAATTAGCCTGTTCTTCATCATCCCGGCGTTGCTGCTGGTGCTGCGGCGTTATATCACCTGAGGTGGCCATGGCGCTAGGCTGGCTGCGGCGGATTGCCGCCATTCTGCTGCTGCTGTTGATTGGGCTGTTGGGGCTGGTGCTGAGCCTGGAACTGGCCCTGCTCGTTGTGGTGAGTCTGCTCATTTGGGGTGGGCTGGGGCTGCTGCGGCGGTTGCAGCGCGACAACTAGCTACAGTACATCAGCTATACTGCGCAGCGCTCATCTCTCATCTCCAATCGCCAATCTCCATGTTATACTGCTCCTGGTTGAACAATAGTTAAAGGAAGGTCGTGCATGCAGGTTCGCTGTGCTGGTCGTACTGACAAGGGCATCACACGAGAGACCAACCAGGACTGTTTTGGGATTGGCTATGCGCCGCCCGGTTCGCAGAACGCCGAACTGCTGGTGGTGTGCGATGGGATGGGCGGCCACAGCGCTGGCGATGTGGCTAGCCGCATGGGCGTGGAAACTATCCTTGAATACTACCGCACGAATGGCGGGCAGGCAGCCGAGCTGTTGGAGTCAGCCTTTAACGAAGCCAACCGCCGCATTATTTCCGCCGGGCGGGGCAACATGGGCACCACCGGCGTGGCTGCGCTATTTGAGGGCGATCAGGTGGTGGTGGCCAATATCGGCGACAGCCGGGCCTACCTCATTCGCAACGGCGAGTTGCGCCAGATCACCCGTGACCACTCGCTGGTGGGCGACCAACTGGCCGCCGGGCTACTCACCCCGGAAGAGGCCCGTCAGTCGAATATTCGCAACATTATCACCCGTGCCCTGGGCCACCAGCATAGCGCCGACACCGATATTTTTGCGGAAACGGTGCAGCCGGGCGACACCATTTTGCTTTCCACCGATGGCATGCACGGGCTGGTGGAGGATAGTGAAATTGCCGAGGTGATTACGACGCTGTCGCTAGAGGATGCTATTCACCAGCTGGTAGACCTGGCGAATGAGCGAGGCGGCACCGATAACATTACCGTGACGGCGGCCCGTGTGGTGAAGGTGGGCGAGAACGACGGGCACACAGAACGCAATGGCCTGGGGCGGGATATTCTGGTGGCACCCCAGGACGCCCAGGAAGCCGTGCCCGTGAAGGGCGAGCGGCCCATGGCGGCGGCCCCTGCCCGTGCCAGCGTCAGCCCCACCGAACGCCCGCTGACCTGGCCTGGCGGGCTGCTGGCCGCGCTCTGTTGTGTGGCGCTGCTGGGGGTGGGGGCCTATGTGCTGCTTTCACCAGCCAGCGTCAACTCGATTGGGCCTACCATCAGCAGCAGCCCCGTGCCAACTGCCGTGCTGGTTCCCACGGGCACACCAGCAGCGACTGCCGCCCCAACTGCACCGGCGGCTACCGCTACGCCACCGCCCGCAGCAACGCCAACTGCACCCGCAAACTCACCAACGCCCGCACCAACACCGTAGCCGTGTACGATTGTAGGTGTTAGCTTCGAGATTGCCAAACTCAGCGTTAGCATGCAGTTTCTGCCCGCCACTCGTAACTCGTCATTCGTTACTCGCAACGTGTTGCTTGTACTGCGTTCAACCTTTTTTCACACCATGCTCGGGCGTCATCGGTTTGCCGCGCAGCACTGCCACTTCCCGCTCCAGGTCATCCACCTTCTTCTTGAGTTCGATTGCGCTGTTCTCAAACTTTGTTTTTTCTTTGGTGACTTTGCGCATTTGCAGGCTGCGCTGAATGCCGGTCCAGGTAGTAAAAAGGCCAACGATAAGCGCACCGATTACAGCCGAACCGACAACCACAAGCGAAAGCGGCAAATCACTAAATTGATAAAAAAAGAGATTTACCTCAACCGTGGTGGTGTTGAGTACGCCGAATGTTACTAGCAAAAGAGCCAGGGCCACCATAAAAACGAAAGCTAGTGTGCGGGTTATGGTCTGCATCGTTCTCTCCTCACGCGCTGCGCTGGCAATCCTCACTCGTCGGGTTCGTACCGCATCACAGTGATGCAGTTCAGAGGCTACACCGTCGGATTCCCGTTCCTGCTCACCCTGCTGCCCATTATAATATAGTTTATTACCAGGTTGTGTTATAGTAGGGTAAGCGCAGACCGAAACGTGTTGTTTACGGGAACCTGAAGCATAGGCACGTGTGAGACAGCCAGTTGCCCCCATCAACAACGGTGACAAACTCGGCAAAAGCACGTCTTTAAATTCCGGGATGCAATTTAGGTAGTGGAGTAGATTCCATGTCAGGATGGACATTTTTGACCAACCACGCCCAGGTGTTTCTGTGTGTGGCGAAAAACCAGCGCCTCACCGCAAAACAGATTGCGGCGACGGTGGGCATTACGGAACGGGCGGTACAACGCATTCTGGATGATCTAGAAGACGCTGGCTACATCAGCCGTTCACGGGATGGACGTAAAAATGTTTATGAAATTCACCCGGAACGGCCTATGCGTCACCCGGCCCAGCAAGGGCGCGCTGTGAGCGATCTGTTGGAGATTCTCGGCGAGGCGCACGAGGAAACGGTTCCATCACCCTCGTCGTAGCCGTTGCGCCACACAGATAACCCGAAAAACGTAAAACGTGATCTGCAATGACAGATCACGTTTCACGTTGCACGTTTTACGTTTCAGCTTCTACTTCTTCAGCTTTTCCACAAAATATTTGCGGAACTTGGCCACCTTGGGCGCAACCACGGCCCGGCAGTAGGGCTGCCCGGCGTTGTGCTGGAAATACTCCTGGTGGTAATCCTCCGCCTGGTAGAACACTGCTGCCGCTGTCACCTCAGTCACAATCGGGTCGGGCCAGAGCCGCTGTGCGGTCAGTTCAGCAATCACCTGCTCGGCCACGGCCTTCTGCTCGGGCGAATGGTAAAAAATAGCCGAGCGATACGGTCGTGGATGGTGAAAAAGACCTCCAGCAACTCCTTAACCGACACCATCGTCGGGTCGAAGTTGACCTGCACCACTTCCGCATGGCCAGTGGTGCCGCTACAGACCTGCTTGTAGGTGGGGTTGAGGGTGGCCCCGCCCATGTAGCCCGACTCGACCGAGTCCACACCATTCAATTGATCATACACAGCTTCTAAACACCAGAAACAGCCACCGGCAAGGGTGGCTCGTTCGTGCGTTGCCATACAAACACCTTTCGTTTTGTTTTTTGCGTGTGGGGCGAACAATGAACATATGCAGTATACCACCGTCGCCCGCAGCCCGCATGGTATACTACGCCATCGCTTTTTACGCACCGCCGAGCACGCTGAGCATGCAGAGGCTCTCACAAAGGCACAAAGCCTGTCCTGAGGCATCGAAGGGGCACAAAGAGAAGTTATTTAGTTTTCAGCGCCCTCTGCGCCTCCGCAGCACAAACGCTCCGCGCCCCCTTCGACAAGCTCAGGGCAGGCTCCGCGCTCTCCGTGGTGAATTATAGTGAGGTTGCTGTGCAAATTACAAAGGCCGTGATCACGGCGGCGGGCCGCAACCAGCGCACGCTGCCCCTGCAGCGGATTGTAGACCGGGACGGCAGCGCCAAACCTGTTTTGCAGATTATTGTGGAAGAGGCCCTGGGCGCTGGTGTTGAAACGGTGGTTCTGGTGGTGGCCCCCGGTGATGGCCCGGCCTACATGGCGGCGGCTGGCCCCCACGCCGAGCGGCTGGTGTTGGTAGAGCAGCCCGCGCCACGGGGCTACGGCCACGCCCTGGCCTGCGCCGCCACCGTTGTGGGCAACGAGCCGTTTCTGCACCTGGTTGGCGATCACCTCTACCTCAGCAACGGTGAGCAGGGCTGTGCCGCCCGGCTGGTGGCGCTGGCGGTGGCCGAGCAGTGCGCTATTTCTGCTGTGCAGCCCACCCGCGAAAGCCTGCTGCCGCTCTACGGCGCGGTGGGCGGGCGGCTGCTGCCCGGTCGCAACGACACCTACCAGATCGAGCGGGTGCTGGAGAAGCCTACGCCGACGGAGGCCGAACAGCAGCTGCTGGTGCCAGGGCTGCGGGCGGGCCACTACCTCTGCTTCTTCGGCATGCATGTGCTTCCGCCCACCGTGTTCGAGCTGCTGGACGAGGAGCTGCGGGCGAACAACGATGGTGCGGTCGCCCTTTCGCCCGCACTGCACCAGCTGGCAAGCCGCGAACGTTACCTGGCCCTGGCCAACCTGGGCCGCCGCTACGACGTGGGCGGCAGCTACGGCCTGCTCACCGCCGGGCTGGCCCTGGCCCTGGCTGGCCGCGACCGCGAGGAGATTCTAGCGCAACTGGTGGAGTTGCTGGCGACTCGTAAAACGTGAAACGTGAAACGTGAAACGTACTGCGTGCTGCGTACTGCGTGCTGCGTGCTGCGTGCTGCGTGCTGCGTAATATGTAAAAGCAATCTCTAATCTCCAATCCCTAATCTCTAATCTCCAATCTCCAATCTCCAATCTCCAATCCCTAATCTCTAATCTGCAATCTGCAATCAGACTATGTCCACCTTAACCCAGATCATCACCTCGCCCGACCCGGCGGTGCGCAACCACTCGCTTGATGCGTTTTGCCGAGGAGCGAGCCTGGCCGAGCTGCTGACCGAATGTGCCGCCCTGGATGAGCTACGCCGCTCCAGCCCCAACCTCTACGAGCGGGTGCGGGCAGCCTTTTTTCTCTACGCCATCCACCGCTACCATGTGCCGCTACGCCCTGGCTTGAACCAGCGCGGGCGGGTGCCGTTTGCGGGCTATGTTCATCTGCTGAACCGCCGCTTTGAGGAGGCGATCCAGGTCTTTCTGAAGGCCCAGGCTGCCGACGGCCCCAGCGACGCTCTTTCGAGTGCCCTGGCCGCCGCCTACCACCGGGCCGCCTTTCAAACCCTGGCCGACCAGGTGCGCCGCAGCGTTCGTTCGGCCCGTGGCAACCAGTGGATGTTCCGCATCGGCCACCCCGCCGACCAACCCCTGCGCGTGCGACCAGAGTTGTTTTGCCACAGAGGCACAGAGGACACAGAGGAAACAAACAACGCAGAAACTCCGCGTACTCCCCGTCTCGGCGGTACGTATCCGATAGTGCGCGAGGCGACGCCGGTGCGGATGGATTTGTCGCATAGTGCCTGGAGCGACATTTTTTTCCTCGGCATGGATTTCCCTGAGGGCGCACGAGTCCTGAACGTCTCGATTGACCTGGGCGTGCGCGGGCGCGACCACAGCCCCCGCCCGCCGGTGGAAGCCTACTTCCGCGTGATTGACCAGCCGGTGCTGCGGCTCACCAGCATTGACCTGGGGGCCAGCGCCGACATTAGCGAACTGGCCGAGGTCTTCGACTTCGCCCGCGACTACCTGGGCCTGCTCAAGGGCGCAGTGATCGCCTCCGGGATTGTGCCGCCGGGCATCGAAGGCTCTGGCACCAGGCTGAGCGACCTGCTGGCCCGGCTTGTCGGCCCTGGTTTTGGGATCGAACTGGTCAGCGCGGTAAACGGCATTCCCAAAGGTTCGCGGCTGGCCGTTTCCACCACGCTGCTCGCCGCGCTGATCGCCGTCTGCATGCGGGCCACCGGCCAGGCCAGAAACCTGAGCGGCCCGCTGAGCGAGGAGGAGCGGCGGGTGGTAGCGGCACGGGCCATTCTTGGTGAGTGGCTGGCCGGTTCCGGCGGCGGCTGGCAGGACTCAGGCGGGGTCTGGCCGGGCATGAAACTCATCAGTGGTCAGCTGGCAGCAGAGGGCGACCCGGAATGGGGCGTGAGCCGGGGCCGCCTGCTGCCGGGCCATCACCTCCTGAGCGAGGCTGAGGCCAGCGCTGAGACGCGCCAGAAGTTGCAGTCGAGCCTGGTGCTGGTGCATGGTGGTATGGCCCAGAACGTCGGCCCCATCCTGGAAATGGTGACCGAAAAATATCTGCTGCGCTCGGAGGCCGAATGGCTGGGGCGGCAGGAGGCCATGCAGGTGCTGGACGACATTCTGGCGGCGCTGGCGGCGGGCGACATCCGCGCCGTGGGTGCCACCACCACCCGCAACTTCTTCGGCCCGATTCAAACCATTATCCCCGCTGCCAGCAACCTCTACACCGAGTCGCTGATTGAGCAGACGCGGGCGGCCTTTGGCGAGGACTTCTGGGGCTTCTGGATGCTGGGCGGCATGGCCGGCGGCGGCATGGGCTTCATCGTAGCCCCGGAGCGCAAGGCCGAAGCGCAAGACTGGCTCCGCAACACCATGCGGGCCACCCGCAACCGCCTCAGCGCCGCCGTGCCTTTTGCCATGGAGCCGGTCGTCTATGACTTTGCTATCAACGAGCGGGGCACCTGGGCTGAACTGCTCCGTGGCGACGCCGCGCTGCTGCCGCCCGACTACTATCGCCTGACGCTACCGGCCCTGCTGCGGCGCGACCCGCAAACGCTCTCGCCCGCCCGCCGGGCCGAACTGGAGCGCTTCGCCGACCAGCGCCACAGCCGCCCCGAGTTGGCCGGGGTGGTGCAAACGCTCTTTGATGCGCTCATCCCCAGGGCTAGCGCCGCCGACCCCAGCGCCCGCAGCCTGGATTCACTGCTGGCCGAGAATGGCTTCGACCAGGTGCAGCACGAGCAGATTCGGGCCGACATGCGGGCCGGGCGGATCGGCCTGGCCCAGAACCGACTGCCGCCCAGCACCACGCTCGAAGATGTGAAGCTCAACGAGATTGACGACGCCAGCGCCGGGCTACCGGATGCCATGCGCAGATTGGGGGCTGAAGCCCTGGCAGCCGGGGCGGTGGCCGTGGTCTCGCTGGCGGGCGGCGTGGGCAGCCGCTGGACACAGGGCGCTGGCGTGGTCAAGGCGCTCAACCCCTTTGTGAAGCTGGCGGGCCGCCACCGCTCCTTTCTCGACATGCACCTGGCCAAGAGCCGCCGCACCAGCCGCATGGCTGGCACAGCCCTGCCCCACATCATCACCACCAGCTACCTCACCCACGGGCCGATTCTGGAGTATGTGGGAGATGTGGGAGATGTGGGAGATGTGGGAGATGTGGGAGATGTGGGAGATGTGGGAGCTGGACTCACAACCCAACACCCCCACAACCCGACAGCTCCCCAACCTTCCCTCCACCTCTCGCCAGGCCGAGCCGTGGGCCTGCGTTGTGTGCCCATGGCCCGCGACCTGCGTTTTGCCTGGGAAGAAACACCCCAGCAGCTGCTGGACGTGCAAGCCCAGAAGGTGCGCGAAAGCCTGCACCATGCGCTGATTGGCTGGGCACAGGGGGCGGGCGAAGGCAACGACTACCGCGACAACCTGCCGGGCCAGTGCATGCACCCGGTGGGCCATTTCTATGAAGTGCCCAACTTGCTACGCAACGGTGTGCTGCGCGACCTGCTGGCCGAGCGGCCTCAACTTCAGTATCTACTGGTGCATAACATTGACACCCTGGGAGCCGATGTTGACCCGGCCCTGCTAGGGCTGCACATCAGCCGGGGCCACGCCCTGACGTTTGAGGTCATCCCGCGCCGCATCGAAGATCGGGGCGGCGGCCTGGCCCGGGTGAACGGGCGGTTGCGCCTGCTGGAAGGTCTGGCCATGCCCAGCGAGGAGGCTGAGTTTCAGCTTTCCTACTACAACACCCTGACAACCTGGGTGCATATAGATAAACTGCTAGCTGTCTTCGGACTCACGCGGGCCGATCTGCATGATGAACCAAAGGTCGCCGCAGCAATCCGGGCGGTTGCAGCACGCCTGCCCACCTACATCACGCTGAAGGATGTGAAGAAGCGCTGGGGCCACGGCCAGGAAGATGTGTTTCCGGTGGCCCAGTTCGAGAAGCTCTGGGGCGACATGACCGCCCTGCCCGATGTGGCCTGTGGCTTTGTGGTGGTGCCCCGGCAGCGCGGCCAGCAACTCAAAGATCTGGCCCAGCTCGACGGCTGGCTCCGTGACGGCTCGGCGGCCTACGTGGAGGGGCTGGGGGAGTGGTGATGGCAGTTGGCAGTTCAACGCAGAGGCGCAGAGGCGCGGAGGAGTTGAGCAAAGACACAGCCGATTTGACGCCTATTGTCAGTTTTCGTCAATAGCAATTGGCTATTGACGAAAACCGGCTTTTTTCGTCAATAGCAAGTAAAAATAATCTAACAAATATTTATTGGCAATTCCTTTACCCAGACGTAAATCGCTCTCACAAAACCCTTTGTCGGTTAACCAATCCCTAACATACAACCCCTAACCTCTAACGACTATGCACAACGACACAAGCGCCCGCCTGCACAGCCTGGCTGCCGAGTATGTGGAACTGGTGGAGGCCATGCGCAACGGCCAGTATGCCGATGAGAAGGAGTGGCGTACACTCAGCAGCCAGCGCTCCCTCGTCCACGACGAGCTGATCGCCCTCACCGGCATTGCCGAGTGCAAGCTGATGTAGGGTTACTGCCGCGAGTTGTTATCCTCGGCCAAGTAACATGCGGTGTATTTGCACACTCCAATCTCCAATCTCCAACTGCTCATCGTCTGTAACAGCAGGCACAACCGTTCCATCGGTGCTATAATGCACACACTTAGTATGGAGAAGGATGGGCATGCTGACCTACGAACATTTTGTGGCGGTGCTGCTGGGCAGTATTGAGCGCAATGGCCTGAACGTGGCCTATACCCAGGAATTGCTTGACACCCACGCCCTAAGCCGAAGTCTCACCATTACCTGCCTGCCTGACGGCTATAGTGATACACGTGGGCCACAGGAACCGCCGCTGCGAGCGACTATTTCGTTTCGCTGGTCGCCAGAATTTACCGTGTTTTCGCTCCGTGGCAACGATGCGCCGCCCGAAATTGAGCGCATGGTGGACGAACGGCTCTATCAGGGCCAGGGTGGCCCCGCGCTTGATGTGGAAGTGACCTATACCATCCCGCTGGACAGCGAACAGCAACGCGATATTGCCCTGCTGCCCGCGTTGGCCCATGCCATTCAAGAGCTGCACGCCAGCGTGGCCGGCAACAGCGCACCGATCAAGGTAGATGCCCAACTTGCCTACCAGTCGGGGCGTGCGCCACGGGTGCAGTCCATCAGTGCGCGGCGGCTGTGGAGCCTGGATGAAGCCCTATATGAGGTCGAACTCCTTTCCGACACCTTTGATGAACTCTGCGCCGAGATGGATGAGATGCTGGAGTCGTTTGCCGACCAGTATGTGCCCGCCGACGACGAGGCCGACCCGACCACCGCTGCCGAAATGCTCAACCAGGATCGGCGCTACCTCAAGCCGCCAACCGCCTGACAGCGCCTGCCGCCATGATCTTTCCCCCTGAGTCGCTGGCCGCCCTGCTTTCACCCGGTATCAACGAGCGCTGGGCTGCTGTGCAGGAGCAGCTGCACCCCCGCCTGGCCACGCTTGCCGAGCGGGTGCAGGCCGAAGCTGCCCGCCGCCTGCCGCGCCAGTGGCCGCTCTACGAAACCAGCTACAAATCCCAACGTTACGTCAACCGGGGCCGCAACGAGCGCTCGCCGATTGACGACTATCATGTGGCGTTTGACCGACCGCCACGGGGGGCCGGGGTGCTGGTGAGCGTCAGCGGGGCCGAGCGGGCGGTGCTGGTGGGGTTGCAACTCTGGGGCACCCGCAAAAGTGAGCTGCGGGCGGTGTGGCAAGATGGGCGGGCCATCTTTCAGCCCCTGGTGGAACGGATTGAGCGGGAAGGCGAGGCCCGTTTTGTGGAGAGCCGCGAGCGGCGGGGCGAACCCGGCAGGCACAAAAAAAGTGATGAGACGCCGCCCGAGGCCCCGGCCATGTGGCTCGACCGCTACCTCGACTCACGGGGGGCGAACTATCTGTGGGCCGGTTTTGTCTACCCCTGGGAGCGGCTGCCGGACAACCTGGAAACCCGACTGGTGGATGATGTGCTGGCGCTGCTGCCGCTGAACGAGGCCCTGATGGAGCAGGCCGAGGCACTGGAGCCGGTGGGCGCGGCCTTTCTGCGCGAACAACGGGCCAGCTACCATGTGCAAACCGCCCTCCCGCCGATTGAGACCATCATTGCACGCATTCGTGCCCAGGGCTTTGCCAGCAGCGAAACGCTGATCCGCGCCTACCATGTGGCCTTGCAAACCAAACCACTGGTTATTCTGCCCGGCATCAGCGGCACGGGCAAAACGCGCCTCACCCGGCTCTATGCCGATGCGGTGCATACCATTGCCGCGCCTGCGCTGCCCAACCCCTACTACCTGGTGGTGGCGGTGCAGCCCGACTGGCACAACGCCCGCGACCTGCTCGGCTACTACAACGGACTCACCGGCGTCTACCACCCCACGCCCTTTTTGCGCTTTCTGCTGCGGGCCGCCGCCGACCCCCAGCAGCTCTACTTTGCCTGCCTGGATGAGATGAACCTGGCCCGGCCCGAATACTACCTCGCCCCGCTGCTTTCGGCCCTGGAAACGGCGGAACACAGCTTTGACATTGGTGCCCCCGCCGCCGAGGTGCAGGCCGTCACTGGCGAGACCATTGCCAACCCGCTGCGGCTGCCGCTCAATTTACGACTCATTGGCACGGTGAACGTGGACGAAAGCACCCACGCCCTGAGCGACAAACTGCTTGACCGGGCCAACGTGATCGAGCTGACCGACGTGGATGTGCAGGCCTTTCGGGCGGCCTACCGGGGGCCGGTGGACGAGGACTCGTGGCGCACCATCACGGCGGTGCATGCGATTATGGCGCGGGCGGGCCAGCCTTTTGGCTACCGCACGATTGAAGAGATGCTGCGCTTTATCGAACAGGGCCGGGGCGTGCTGTTGCCCCCTGTGGCCCTCGATCTCCAGATTAAACAGAAGGTGCTGCCCAAGCTGCGCGGCGACGACAACCCGCGCCTGCGCCGCGCCCTTTCCGAGCTGCTGGCGCTGCTGCTGAACCAGCCCGTGAGCGCCTGGAACCGGGCCAGCCAGGTGACGCCGGAGCAACTCGCCAGCGCACCCTTTCCCGACAGCGCCGACAAGCTACGCCGCATGCTGGAACGGCTCGACCAGGACGGCTTTACCGATTTCTATGGGTAAGCAAGCGCCGGAAACATCTCTCGCAAAGCCTGTCCTGAGGAAACGAAGGGCCGCAAAGATCGCCAAGGGAGCGCAGGTGAAAATCCCTGCACTCCCTTTTTTGGCTCGCGCTAAGCCATAACAATCAAAAAGGAGCAGCAAAGGCACATGTATCGGCAATCCTTTGTGCCTTTGTGCGAGTCTTTGCACTTACCGCCCGGCCACACCGCCCAACGTTTCTAGCGCCTGCACCAGCTGGGTGTCGCTGGCCTGGTTCAGGGCCTCGGCACTGAGCCGGGCCGCATCTGCGGGGCGCAACAGCTGCACACCGTCCGGCAGGGCCACCCGCACATCAGGGAGAATGCCCTGACCGCGAATGAGCTGGCCGCTGGGCGTCAGCCACTGCTGCGTGCCGAGCAGCACCTGTGCGCCACCATCCAGGTTGAAGGTGTTCAGCACAGTGCCCGTGCCAATGGTAGGCACCCCAATCAGCTTCGCTCGACCCGCCTCCTGCAATGCACCCGACAGAATTTCGGCAGAACTGGCCGAGCCGCCGTTAATCAGCACCACCATCGGAATGTTGAGCGCCACGCCGCCGCCCTCGGTGGTGGTGGGGGTACGCTGGCCTTCACGATTCTCTTCCAGCAGCACGGTGGTGCCCTGCGGCAGAAACTGGCTGGCAATGTCCACCGCTTCACGCAGCAAGCCACCAGGGTTGTTGCGTAGGTCGAGCACCAGCGCCCTGGCCCCCTGCTGCTGGGCCTCACGCAGAGCGGCGCGCATCTCGTCCGCCGAATCTTGCCCGAAGGAGTTGAGCCGCACCATGGCCACCTGGTTTGCCAGCATGCTCCATGTCACGTTGGGCACTTCAATTTTGTCGCGGGTCACACTCACGGTGATGGGGTTCGCCTCGCCTTCCCGCAACAGTGTCAACGACACGCTGCTGCCCCGTGGCCCACGCACTTTTTCCGACAGATCCGCAACCGTCCAGTCGCTGGCGTTCTCGCCGTTTACCTGCAAAATAATGTCGCCCGCCCGCAGCCCGGCCCGCGCCGCTGGTGAATTTTCAATCGGCTCCACCACGGTAGGCTTGCCTTCACGAATATCTATGTAGATGCCAATGCCTTCAAACTCGCCCTGCAGCGACTCGCGCCAGCGCCTGGCGTCGTCTGCCGAGAGGTAGCGGGTGTGGCCCTGGTCGCCCAGGCTGTCGAGCATGCCTTGAATGGCGCCATCGGTCATCCGCTGCGGGTCAACCGCTGCGGGGTCTACAAAGTTATCCCTGGCCACCGACCAGGCCTGCCAGAAGACACCAAACTCGGCACACACCTCCGGCGACTCGGGGCAGCTTGTGGATGGCGTGAGCAGGCGCGTGGCCACAATGCCGCCGCCCAGGCCCAGCACCACACCAAAGGTCATCAATGGCAGTACAAACCAGAACGGAAGCTGAAAGCGTAGGATTTGTCCAAAAAAGCGCATGGCGTTTTCCTCAAAACGATGAACGATAGACGATCGAACAATGTCTCGGAACGATGCAGCGTTCAACATGCAACGTTCTGTCTTTATGTACAGTATACCGCGCTCCACCGCCGCAGGGATGAGAAGCGGCTAAGACGGAACGCTGTGCTATAATGCACGCACTATGCCTGCTCAAGTAAGTGTGAAGGTATGCGGCTGACATTTTTAGGGACGGGAACCTCAATGGGCGTGCCGGTGATTGGCTGCCGCTGCCCCGTCTGCACCTCAACCAACCCCCGCAACCGCCGCACCCGCACGGCGGCCCTGCTTGCAGCCCACGGCAAACAGCTATTGATTGACGCCGGGCCGGACTTCCGTAGCCAGGCCCTGGCCGCCGAAATTGACCACCTCGACGCCGTGTTGCTTACCCACGCCCATTTCGACCATGTGGCCGGGCTGGATGACCTGCGCCCGCTCAACAAAGAAGGCACGGTGATGCCGATTTATGGCAGCCCGCGCACCCTGGCCGATGTACGCGAACGTTTTGCCTACGCTTTTGAGGAGACTTCGGCTGGCTCTACCCGCCCGGCGATGGAACTATTGCCGGTAAACGGGCCATTTTGCGTCGGCGAGATTGGGATTGTGCCACTCGATATCTTGCATGGCACCTGGCAGATCACGGCCTACCGCGTGGGCGGGTTGGGCTATGTCACCGATGCCAGCGCCATTCCCCCCAACAGCCGCGAGCAGTTGCGCGGGCTGGATGTGCTGGTGCTGAACGCACTGCGTTTGGAGCCGCATCCGACCCATTTTTCGCTTGATGAAGCCCTGGCGGTAATTGCCGACCTGCAACCACAACGGGCCTTTCTGGTGCATATGACCCACGGCCTTGAACATGAAGCCGTGAATGCCGGGCTGCCGCCAGGGGTGCAACTGGCCCACGACGGCCTGGTGGTGGAGGTGGCTGATGCGCCTCGCCGTTGACGCCCGGCTCTACGCCTACCGACGGGGCGGCATTTCGCAATACACACGGCAGTTGCTGGAAGCTATGGTGCCCCAGGCCCCCGAGGCCCGGTGGCTGGTGTTGCAGCACAGCAGCCACGAACGACCGCTGGTGGTGGCCCCCAACGTGCAGCGGCGTACCATGGTCACCCCGCCCCACAACCGCTTTGAACAGTGGAGCCTGCCGCTGGAACTGCTGCCGTTGCGGCCCGATCTGGCCCACTTCCCCGATTTTGTGGTGCCCATGCGGCGCACCTTCCGGGCCGTCAGCACCGTGCATGATCTGGCCTTTTTGCGCTACCCCGACATTCTCGATGATGATGCCAAACGCTTCTATGGCCAGGTGAAGCAGGCTGTGCATAGCGCCGACGCGGTGATCACCGTGTCTGAGTCCACTCGGCAAGACATGGCCAGCATGCTCGACTTGCCGCCGGAACGGGTTGACCTGATCTATGAGGCCGCCGCGCCGCTCTACCAGCCGCTGGCGCTGGCCCCCGGTTCCCGCCGTGTGATCAACGAGCATAGCTTAACAGCGGATAGTTTTATTCTGTTTGTTAGCACGCTGGAGCCGCGCAAAAACCTGCCCACCCTGTTTCAGACCCTGAAGACCTGCCGCGAGCGCCACCCCGAGCGACGCTACAAGCTGGTGCTGGCCGGGGCGCGGGGTTGGCACGACGAGCCAATCTTCGCCGCTGTGCGCGACTTGCGGCTGGACGATGCGGTGTTGTTCCTCGGCAGCGTCACCCCTGACGATCTGCTCTGGCTCTACAACGCATGCAGGCTGTATGTTAATCCATCGCTCTACGAAGGCTTTGGGCTGCCGGTGCTGGAAGCACTGGCCTGTGGTGCGCCGAGCCTGGTGGCCAACACCAGCAGCCTGCCGGAGGTGGCGGGTGGCGCGGCCATGCTGCTGCCACCGCTGGAGGTGGGCGCATGGGCCGATGCGCTTGAGCGGCTCTGGCAGGATGACGACCTGCGGGCCGAGTATGCCCGACGCGGCCCGGCCCAGGCGGGCATCTTCTCGTGGAACCGGGCTGCCCGCGAAACGCTAGCCGTCTATCGGCGGGTACTGGAGCACTGAGGATTTCACCGCCGAGGGGGCGGAGAGCGCGGAGATAAGAGATAAGAAATTGGAGATTGGAGATTGGAGACTGGATCGCTTTCGTTGCTTAATACTCAAGGCTCAAGTTCCAACCCCTGGCGCTCCTGGCGTGCGCGGCGGTAAGCAGAGCAGTTCTGTTGAGCCTGTCTCGGTAGAGGCATAGTATTTGCATTCTCCTCTTGCAATTACAGCAAACATTGCAGGAGGTTCTATGAATTTGTCTACACAAACCCAACGGCGCTATGTCACCGCGCCGCCCTTTTTTCGCACCGACGCCGAGCAGGACATGCTGGCGACCTACCTGGCTTACGAGCCGGGCCTGCTGGAACGGCGCGACGCCCTGGTGCGCCATTCCCGTGAGGCGAACCTGGGCCTGCGCTCAGTCGGCATGTTGCCGCTTTTCAGCGGGCACCAGCTTCACCCCGGCAGCGAACGGGACTGGCTGCTGGTGAACCTCCGTGACGACCCGCTCTGGCACGACCGCGATGGCTTGCCCCTGCCCCGGCGAGTGATGACACGACTGGAACAGCTGGCGGCCCACGGCATTGAATTCGACCAGTTCTACCTGGCCCACGAACTGCCCCCCGGTGCGTTTGCAGCGGGCGACCAGCTCACCTTCAGTGTGGTGGCACCACCACCGCCCGCCCCGGTGGTGCGGCTTTCGCAGCGGTTGGGTCGCCTCAGCCAGGTGTGTACGGCGGTGATGGCGGCACCGCTTTTGGCGAGTTGGGGACTGGCCAGCTGGCTGCGCCCCCTTGCCAGCGAGATCAGCTTCAGCCTTGACCCCATTTTGTTTGGGGCGGTGCTTGGCCCGGAGCAAACCCTGGCTGAAGGCACCACTGCGGCCTGGTTCTACCTGGATCACTGGGTGTATAACGAGGAGGCCTGAGATGCAGCGCATGTCGCTTCGCCAGGTGATCCAGCGCAGCACGCCCTACGAAACCTGGCGGGCACCGTTGCATCCTACCCTCAGGCATACGGCATGGATCAGCGGGGCGATTCTGCTGCTTCAGCTGCTGGTGGTGGCCTGCCAGCCGTTGCTGCTGGCGCTGGCAGATAGCTGGTTTTTCCTGCTGTTCAGCCCGCTGGTGCAAACGCCGCTGCTGTGGCTCCACGCCATGCAGCTCTTCTGGCTGCTGGTGTTAAGCGGCTTTGGGTTGCTGTATGTGCTGCTGGGCCTGCTCACCAGGGGCTTTCAGGACGGGCGAGCCGGGTTGCATTGGGCCACGGCAAGCGTAATTCTGGCTGGCACGCTGCTAGGCCTGGCGCTGACGGTAATGCTCTTTGCCGTTATCCTGAACCTCATCATCTGGCTGGGGCTGCTGTGCATTGCCCTGCTGGGCATGCTTGGCGTGCTGAGTCTGCTGTTTCGGCGGGCGGCATAGCAGCTCCACCGCCCCCAGGCTCCCTGTTCGGGAACCTGGGGGCGGCAGCGTGTTTATGCACTTTAGCCTGCCCACCAGTGCAACCAGGGCCGCTGCATGTGTGGTATGATTGGGCCACTTCCCGCAGTTCCAGCTAGAAAGTGGCCCCGGCTATGCCCGACGCTACCCCGACCCTCGACCAGATGCTTGCAATTGGCGGGCTGGGCACCGGCCCCTACGGCGGCGGCGATGTTGTGCGCTGGTCGCCCGACGGCACGCAGCTGCTGGTCTACGCCGGGCTGGGCGGCGAGGGCGCACTCTGGCTCGTCCCACGGGCAGGCGGCTTTCCCCGCCGGGTCACTGTCGCGCCCATCGGCCTGCCGTTTCTGGCCAGCCCCCAGCAAAGCTGGTCGCCCGATGGCCGCTGCATCGCCTACCTTTCCGAACATCAGGGGGCAACGGAACTCTGGCTATGGGACGCCGCCAGCGGCCAGCAACGCCCGCTTACCCGCCTGGGCAACAGCATCGCCAGCTATGCATGGGAACCGCACGGCCAGAGCCTGCTGCTGGCCAGCAACCAGCAGGGAACCTACGACATCTACCGGGTGGGCCTGGCCGATGGCGTGGCAACCCGGCTGACAACCGACCGCCGCTACGAGGTCTCGCCCGCGCCCACGCCGGACGGACGCTACATCCTGTATGTGCGCCTCGACGAGCGCTGGGCCGACCACGAGGTGGTGCGGATGGACTCAGACGGCGGCAACCCGACCGTCATCGCCCGCGATGAGGATTTTTTCGACTACCACTACGGGCGCACCTTTGGCCCGCCGCTCATTTCCCCCGATAGCTCCCAGTTGCTCTTTCGTTCTCACCGCAGCGGCTGGATCAACTACTGGAGCGTGCCGCTGGCGGGCGGCGACCCCCGGCCCCTCGCGCCGCAAGAAGCCGACCAGAGCGGCGCAACATGGTCGCCCGACGGGCGGCGAGTTGCGTTTATTGCCAATCACAACGGCACCCTGGCGCTGTGGCTGTGTGATATGGCGAGCGGCGCAGCCCGCCCGTTGGTGCAGCCCGACATGGCCGTCTGCACCGCCCCGGCCTGGTCGCCCGATGGCCGCACGCTGGCCTTTTTTATGGCCGGGCCAACGGAAACCCACGACCTCTGGCTGGTGGAGGTGGCCAGCGGCACATGCCAGCGTCTCACCGACTCAATGCCCGCTGGTGGGCTGCGGGAACTGCTGGCCCGCCCTGAAAAAATTATCTACCGCAGCTTTGATGATCTGCCGATCAGCGCCTACCTCTACCGGCCCAACCCGCACACGGCAGGCCCCCGTTGCCCGGCGGTGCTGCTCATCCACGGCGGCCCCACCATGCAGTTCCTCGATAGCTACGACAGCCTGGCCCAGTTTCTGTGCAGCCAGGGCTACGCCGTGCTGTTACCCAATATTCGCGGCAGTTCGGGCTACGGCAAAAAGTTTGAAGACCTGAACAACGGCGACTGGGGCCACGGCGACCTGCGCGACGCCATTGCCGGGGCCGACTGGCTGCGGGCGCAGGATTGGATAGATGGCGCACACATCGGCATCACCGGCACCAGCTACGGCGGCTGCCTGAGCATGGCTGCCGTTTGCAATGCGCCGGGGCAGTTTCAGGCCGCCGCACCCCACGCGGGCTATGCCGATTGGCTGCATGTGATGGACGAACAGGAGCGCCGCCACCTCCAGCTGATGCACTACGAGTTTGGCCCATTCCCGGAGCAGGCCGCCACCTACCGCCGCTGCTCGCCCATTTTTAACGCCCGCCAGGCCAGCACGCCCACGCTGGTGCTGCATGGCGCAGGGCAGTTGCCCCAATCCGACGCTTCGCGCCGCTTTGTGGAGGCGCTGCGGCGGGAGTACAAAACGGTGGAATACAAGGTCTACCCCAACGAGTGTTATTATGTGCGCAGCAAGGCCAACCTCAAGCAGATGTATCTGGATATCGCAAACTTTTTTGACCGCTATCTACGCTGAACGACTGGGCAGATACTTGTGGTGATATGACAAACGGAGCATCCTGAGTAGGCCACAAACTCTATTGAAGCGTAAGGCTACAGAACATGTAGTGGCATATAACAAACGGCGCATCCTGAGTAGGCCGCAGGTCGTATCGAAGGGTGCGGATTGTGCCACCGATCCGCACCCTTCGATACGGCCCTCGGGGACGCTCGGCCTGTATCACACAAAAGGGACGGGCCTACTCAGGATGCTCACATACTAATTCGCTAAAGATCTTGTTTAGAAGCTAAAATCCAACGTGCAATGAGCGACACCTTTGAACTCTACGACCTGAAAATTGTGGTGGAGGCGATTGAAGGCCACTGCACCTGCGCCATGCACGTGGGCGACTGTTTTTTCATGCGAAGCGGCAAAATCAGCCTGCCAGACGGGCGCGACTTCTGCCTCTATGCCCTGCAAGCCGCCATCCCGCTGTTGCCCGCCAAGCAGCGCCTCAACCACCCGGCAGACTGGATGGAAACCGACGCTCGCGTTTCCTGCCCCGACCCGGCCTGCCGCCTGATCATGCGGATTGACCGGGTGGGCCGCCGCACCCTCCGCCACGACGACGTGAGTCCGATACCGTGGGACGAAGGATGAAGGATGAAGGATGAAAACGTGAAACGTGATGCGTAATGTGTAATGCGTAACTCGTAACTCGTCATTCGTAACTCGTAACTCGTAACTCGTCATTCGTAACTCGTAACTCGCCATGAACTTTGGTCTCCGTTGTAACAGCGAATCGGGCAGTATTCGGGAGGTGGTGCGCCGGGCGCAGCTGGCCGAGAGTCTGGGTTTCGACGACTTCTGGTATTGCCAGGATTTGATGAAGCGCGATGCCTGGGTGGTGCTAAGCGCGGTTGCTGCCACCACCAGCCGCATCCGTGTGGGCACATGCATCGCCAACCCGTTCAGCTCCAGCCCGGCGGAACTGGCCATGCGAGCGGCCAGCCTTCAAGAGCTGAGCGAAGGCCGTTTTGTGCTGGGCATCGGCCCGGGCGAGCCGCGCTTCCTGGATTGGGTTGGTTTGCGCCAGCCGCGCCCGGTGGCCGCCCTGGCCGAGGCGGTGCGGCTGCTGCGGCGGCTCCTGGCAGGCGAAGAGGCAGGCGCGGTGAGCGACCTGCTGGGCGGCTGGCAGCCTCAGGCCCGCCTGCGCTTCCCGCTGCCGCCGCAGCCGGTGCCGATCTACATTGGCGGGCAGGGGCCGCGGGTGCTGGAGCTAATGGGCGAACTGGCAGACGGCGGCCTGCCGATCCTTTTCCCGCCGGAAACGATTGACTTTGTGCGTGCGCGAATCGAGGCCGGGGCAGCCCGCGACGGGCGCTCGCTAGAAAACTTTGATCTGGCGGCGTGCGTCTGGTGGTCGGTGGCGGGGAGCCGGGGCGAGGCCGAGGAGGCCCTGCGCTACCTGGTGGCCTACTACGGCCCCTCGCTGCGGGCGGAAACGCTGGCCCCGATAGGACTCACGCCGGAGGATTTTGCGGCGGTGCGGGCGGCCTGGCAGGCGGGCAACATGCAGCAGGCAATGAGTCTGCTCACCCCGCCGATGTTCCGCCTGGCGATCTATGGCGACGCCGATGACATGGCAGCAAAGCTGCACTGGCTAGCCAGCCGGGGTGTCACGCAAATCAACATTGGCCCGCCCCTCGGCCCCAACCCGGAGGCAGCATTGCGGCTGACGGCGGGGATTATTGAAAGGATGAGGGGTTAGGGGTTAGAGATGAGGGGTTAGGGGTTAGGGGTTAGGATCAATGAAATGCAGTGCGTGTAACCCGTAACCCGTAACCCGTAACCCGTAACCCGTAACCCGTAACCCTTAACCCTTAACCCTTAACCCTTAACCCTTAACCCCTATGCAAGTCGGCATTATCATCCCCAACGCCGGGCCGAAGTGTAGCCCGCAGCATATCGTGACGGTGGCCCGCTGGGCGGAGGAGCTTGGTTATCACTCGCTCTGGGTGACTGACCATGTGGCCCTGCCGGTGCAGTGCGAGTCCCACTATCCCTACCGCTCCCACGGGCGCTGGGACTACCCGCCCGAAACACCCTGGCTCGACCCGCTGCTGGCGCTGAGCTGGGCCGGGGCAGCTGCGTCCCGCTTGAAGCTAGGCACCTCGGTGCTGGTTGGGCCACTGCGCCACCCGGTGCTGCTGGCCAAACAGCTGGCCACGCTGGATTACCTCAGCGGCGGGCGCATGATGCTGGGCCTTGGGGCGGGCTGGATGGCTGAGGAGTTCGCCACCATGAACGTCTCGTTTGAGAACCGGGGGCGGCGGCTGGATGAAATGGTGGCGCTGATGCGGGCCTGCTGGAGTGGCGAGGCGGTGGAGTTTCAGGGCCAGTTCTACCAGGCCAGCGGCTTTAAGATGCACCCGCGCCCGGCCCAGGAGCGCATTCCGATCATCTGGGGCGGCCATAGCGCGGCCAGCCTGCGCCGGGTGGCCCGCCTGGGCGATGGCTGGCACCCGACCCAGATTCCCCTTGAGCAGCTGGCCACGGGCATTGGCACCTTGCGCCAGTTGTGGCAGGAGGCCGAGCGCGACCCGGCGAGCCTGCTGGTGGTGGCCCGCCCCGGCAACACCTACGCCATCACGCCGGAAAGCCACGCCCGCCACCGGGAACTCGGCGTCACCCATCTGGTCGCCGACACCCCCATCCCCGAAGCTGACCCCGACCTGGCCCTGCTGCGCCAGCGCATGGAGGAGGTTGCCTCGATTTGTGGCCTCACTTCTTCAACATCTTGACTAACTCTTAAACTCTTCGTATACTAGCTTTAATCTTTGTTGCGGAATGTTCATCAAACAGTGGCGTCTGCCCGTTGCCAACCAGGCTCAACGGCACGCACCTGGGCCACATGGTAGTTGTGGTTGTGCGGCACCTGGCCCCGCTACGGTAGCGCTCGTTTGCTGGCCATTCCATCAGATTCCCCTTGTTTGCTGCGCCACCCCGGCGCGGCCCATCAGTCAGGAGGCGTGTGTTCACCATGAAACAACGGCTTTCGCAAATCCTTGGTCTGCTCGCAGCAACGGCCCTGTTCCTGGCAGCATGTGGTGGTACGCCCACAGCGTCCCCAACCGCCGCCCCAGCGGCACCCACCACAGCTGCCCCCACATCTGCCGCCGCTGCGCCCACAGCTGCCCCGGCAGCCACCGCCGCAGCCCCGGCAGCCACCGCTGCGCCCGCCCCCGCCACCGGTGCCGCCGACAGCAAAACGTTGGTGATCGGCATGGCCGAGGACTCAGCCTCGCTCGACCCGGCCCGCGCCTACGAAACCACGCCCGGCATCGTCAACCGGGTAGCCTACCAGACGCTGGTCACCTTTCCCGACAACAGCGTGGAAACGATTATCCCCATGCTGGCGGAGAAGTGGGAAATTTCGTCCGACGGCAAAACCTACACCTTCACCCTCAATGCCAACGCCAGATTTAGCGACGGCAGCCCGGTGACGGCGGAAGACGTGGTCTTCTCGCTGAACCGCACCAAAAACATCAAGGGCAACCCCTCGTTTCTAGCCGCCAACTTCGCCTCGGTTGAGGCCGAAAACGCCACCACCGTGGTGCTAACGCTGACTGAGCCAGATGCCGCTACGTTAAGCAAGCTGATCTTCCCGGCCTTCAGCATTGTGAACAAAAAGTTAGTGACAGCCAACGGCGGCACCGACGCTGCCGACGCCGACACCACCGACAAGGCCGAGCAGTGGCTCAACGCCAACTCAGCGGGCAGCGGCCCCTACAAGCTGGAAAAGTGGGAACGGGGCGTTGAAACCGTGCTGGTGGCCAACCCCGGCTTCTGGGGCAAGGCCCCCGCCATCGAACGGGTGATCATTCGCAACCTGCCCGAAGCTGCCGCCCAGAAGACCGCCCTGGAAGCAGGCGACATTGACCTGGCCCTGGGGCTGGGGGCCGATCAGATCGGTGGTTTGCAGACCAACCCGAATATCTCGCTGTTCGAGGGGCTGCGTGAAACGGTGGTGTTCCTGATCTTCAACAACGACCCGGCCATTGGCGGGCAACTGGCCGATGCCAAAGTGCAGCGGGCCATTCGCCTGGCCCTCGACTATGAGGGCATGCAGGCCCTGGGCGGCGGCAAAACCGTGATTCCGCCCTCGATGATGCCGCTGGGCTTCCCCGGCGCATGGCCCGCAGAGAAGGCCCCCACCCGCAACGTTGAAGAAGCCAAAAAGCTGCTGGCCGAGGCCAACGCTAGCAGCCTCACGGTTGACCTGGACTACCCCGACACCACGCTGGTGGGCATTAACTTCGGCACCTTTGCCCAGAAGGTGCAGGCCGACCTGGCCGAAGTGGGCATCACCGTCAACCTGAAACCAGCGGCGCTGCAACCGGCCCTGGAAAAGTATCGCAGCGGCCAGCAGCCCTTTGGCCTATGGCTCTGGAACCCCGACTTTATTGACGCCACCGACCGGCTGGCCTTCTTGCCCGAAGGCAAAGTGGGCGGTACCCGCGCCAACTGGAAGAACAGCAACTCCAGCGCCGACATTCAGCAGCTGCGCGACGAGGCCAAGGCTGTTACTACCGACGAGCAGCGCAACGCGGTGTGGGATAAGATTCAAGCCTACATGGAAACCAACAGCCCCTACGCCGCCCTGGTTCAGCCCAGCCTTCAGATCGCCCACAGCAGCGCATTGAAAGGCTACGTCTACCACCCGGCCTGGGAAGTGGATGTCTCGCTGATCAGCAAGTAAGTTTTTCACTGCGGCGGACGCCGAGGATGCGAAGACAAGGTTGGCACGGGCTTTACAATTTACGGCACACGTAGTGCGGACTTTAGTCCGCGTATAGGCAGAGACGCGGACTAAAGTCCGCACTACGGATCATCACGTAAGAGCTGCCAACTTCAAACCTCGTCGAAAAAAAGAATTGGCAGCTGCTGTCCTTTGTATTCGCGGCGTCCTCGGCGGTGAGTTCAGTTCGATATGTCAATTCTTCGCTACATCCTGCGGCGCATGTTGCTGACTATCCCGCTCTTGCTGGGGATTACGCTGATCGCGTTTGCCATTTCCCACGCCGTCCCGGCTGACCCGGTGGCGGCCAACCTCAGCCAGAGCGCCATGTCCGACCCCACGATTGTGGCCGCTTTTCGGGCCGAATGGGGGCTGGATCGGCCCGTCCACGAGCAGTATTTGACCTACATGGGCAACCTGTTGCAGGGCAACCTGGGCCGTTCCATCAAAAGCCGCCGCCCGGTGCTAGACGACCTACGCCAGTATCTGCCCGCCACGATTGAGCTGGCCACTGCCGCGACCCTGGTGGGCACCAGCATCGGCCTGCTGTTTGGCATCATCTCGGCGGTGCGCCGCAATAGCCTGCTCGATTTTGGTGTCCGCACCCTGTCGCTCGTCGGCGTGAGTCTGCCAGTGTTCTGGCTGGCGCTGATTGCGCTCCAGGTGCTGTATGCCCGGCTGGGCTGGTTTCCAGGGCCAGGCAGGCTGGAGGTGGGCATGGAGCCGCCACCCCGCCTCACCGGCCTGCTCACGGTGGACTCACTGGCTGCTGGCGATTGGAACGCCCTCCGCAGCGCCGTAAGTCATCTCATGCTGCCCTCGCTGGTGCTGGGGAGCTTCACCGCCGGGCTGGTGACACGGGTGACGCGCTCGGCCCTGCTGGAGGTACTGGGCCTGGAATACATCCGCACCGCCTACGCCAAGGGCCTGGTGGAGCGGGTGGTGATTTTGCGCCATGCATTGCGCAACGCCCTGATTCCGGTGATCACGGTGATTGGCTTTTCCTACGGCAACCTGCTGGCGGGCACGGTGCTGACGGAGACGATTTTTGCATGGCCCGGCATTGGCTGGTACGCCTATCGCGCTTCCACCTCGCTCGATTTCCCAGCCATCATGGGCGTCAGCATGCTGATTGCGCTGATCTTTATCATCACCAACCTGATTGTGGACATTTTGTATTTTGTGCTCGACCCACGCTTGCGGGTAGCGTGAAACAAATTACGAGTTACGAGTTACGAGTTACAAGTTTTAGACAGTCAAAGGAAATAAAGGTAATGAGGGAAATAGTTTTGAGCATCAGGTTGTAATTTCCTTTATTCCCCTCATTACCCTTGGGATTACATCTGGTTTTCGGTTCTCGGTTCCCTTCGGCTTTGCTCGGGGCAGGCCTGGTTCTCTCAATTCTCAACTCTCAATTCTCAACTCTTCAAATGAGTGCAACTTCGACCACAACTCCACAGCCCCTGGCGCTGACGGCGGCCCGGCCCGCCCGCAAGCGTATGCAGACCATCATGCGCTTTTTGCGGGCCAATCCGCTGGTGGTGATCGGCCTGGTGATTGTGCTGGCCTGGATCGTCATCAGCCTGCTGGCACCGCTGCTTGCGCCCTATGGCCCGTTGCAGCAGCGGGTGGTGAACCGGCTCAAGCCGCCGAGCGCGGTGAACTGGTTTGGCACCGACCAGCTAGGCCGCGACATCTTCAGCCGGGTGCTGTATGGCGGGCGCATTTCGCTGCCTGCCGGGCTGCTGGTGGTGCTGGGCGCGGGCGTCATCGGGGTGTTGCTGGGGGCGCTGGCGGGCATGATCGGCGGCTGGTTCGACGAAATTGTCATGCGCGTCACCGAAGTGTTTATGGCCTTTCCCACCATCATCCTGGCCATGGCCGTTGCTGCCGCCCTGGGGCCAAGCCTGTTTAATGCCGTGCTGGCGATGGTGGTGGTCTGGTGGCCCACCTACGCCCGCATGATGCGGGGGCTGGTGCTGTCGGTGAAGTCGGAGCTGTATGTGGAGGCGGCCCGCGTGGTGGGCGTGCCCCCGTGGCGCATCCTCTGGCGCACGGTGCTGCCCAATTGCATGGCCCCGCTGGTGGTGCTCGGCACGATTGACCTGGGCAGCGCTATTCTGGTCTTCGCCGGGCTGAGCTTTCTTGGCCTTGGCTCCGACCCGGCCACGCCGGAATGGGGCCGCATGGTTTCCGACGGCGTGCAATTCTTCGACCAGTGGTGGGTGGCAGCCTTTCCCGGCCTGGCCATTTGCACCTTGGTTATCGCCTTCAACTTCATCGGCGACGGCATCCGCGACGCCCTTGACCCGCGCTTGCGGAAAGGCTTGTAGCCGAGAACCCGGAGCCAAGAACCGAGAACCGAGAACCGAGAACCTGTATCTCGTGAAACGTGAAACGTAATCTGTAGTGCGTGAGGTGGAACAACAGGAAAATACGGGAAATAGTAGTGCGGACTTTAGTCCGCGTCTTGACCTACACGCGGACTAAAGTCCGCACTACGGATTAATCGTCACTCGTCACTCGTCACTCGTAATTCGTCACTTTGTTGGAGAAACCCATGCCAGATTACACCGCCCGCATGCAGAAAGTGCAGCAGTTGATGGCTGAGCAGGGCATTGACCTGCTGTTTCTGCCTCGTTCGGCCAGCCTGAGCTACCTCACCGGCATCCATCGTGACGAGCCGAACTTTGGCAACACCGTGCATCCCGGCGAATGGGTCACCGGCGCATGGATTGCGCCGGGCAAGGCCCCGGTGCTGACGTTGCCCCGCATGACTGCCGATTTTCACCTGGGGGTGAGCGGCTACGACGTGCGGGTGCTGCCCGATACCGCCGACCCGCTGGCGCTGGTGCGGGCGGTGCTGCACGACCTGGGGGTGAGCGGCAGGGCTAGCGTGGCGCTGGAGGAGCGGGCCTGGGCCGAAACAACGCTGGCCATCCAGAGTCTGCTGCCGGAGGCCCGCATGAGCATCAGCACGGCGCTGCTCATGCCACTGCGTATGATTAAGGATGAGGAGGAGATCGCGATTATGCGCCAGGCGGGCGTGATCACCGAACTGGCCTACCAGGCTACCCTGGCTCGCCTCAAGCACGGCATGACGACCCTTGACCTGATTACTGAGGTTAACTATCAATTACGTTTATATGGTGCCAGCACCAATTCCTTTGTGACATCCTTTTACAACATGGGCCGCCATTTCCCCTTCGATTTCCACAACCGTGAGGAAGTGCTGCGGCTGCCGCTCGAT